>JAFTBL010000227.1 GCA_017455225.1 Oscillospiraceae bacterium | reverse complement strand
GGCGGACTATCTGAGCGAGCTGAAGTTCAGGGTGCGCTACATCCATTCCGAGCTGAATACGTTTGAGCGGGCGGAGCTGATCCACGACCTGCGCACGGGAGACGTGCAGGTGCTGGTGGGTATCAACCTGCTGCGGGAGGGCCTGGACCTGCCGGAGGTCAGCCTGGTGGCCATCCTGGACGCGGACAAGGAGGGCTTTCTGCGCTCGGAAACCAGTCTGATCCAGACCATCGGACGGGCCGCCCGCAACGCCGAGGGACTGGTGATCCTCTACGCCGACGAGATCACCCCCTCCATGCGCGCTGCCATGGACGAGACCGAGCGCCGGCGCAAGAAGCAGGACGCGTTCAACCGCGCCCACGGCATCGTGCCCCGCACCATCCGCAAGAGCGTGCGGGAGATGGTGGAGATCAGCCACACCGCCGAGGAGGCGTCCAAGCTGAGCAAGAAGAAGCTGTCCGCCGCCGAGCGGCAGGCCACCATCGCCCGGCTGGAGAAGGAGATGAAGGCCGCCAGCCGTATGCTGGAGTTTGAGTACGCCGCCGTGCTGCGGGATCAGATCATCCAACTGCGCAGCGAGGAGTGAGGGCGGCGATGAGCAAGCACAAAGAAGAAAAGACCAACGTGATGCGCACGCTGGAGCAAAAGAAGATCCCCTATGTCGCCCACGCCTATCCGGCACCGGACGGCGCGAGCGACGGCGTGACCGTGGCGGCGCTGCTGGGCATGGATCCGGCGGGCGTGTTCAAAACGCTGGTGTGCCGGGGACAGAGCGGCAGTTACTACGTGTTCGACATCCCGGCGGCGGAGACGCTGGACCTTAAAAAGGCGGCGAAGGCCGTGGGGGAGAAGGCGGTGGCCATGATCCCACAGAAGGAGCTGCTGCCGCTGACCGGATACGTTCACGGCGGGTGCAGCCCTGTGGGAATGAAAAAGCAGTTTCCCACCGTGTTCCACGAGAGCGTGAGGACGCTTGACACGGTGGCGGTGTCCGCCGGACGGGTGGGCTTTCAGGTGGAGTGCCGGCCGGAGGAGCTGATGGCGCTGGTGGGCGCGAGGACGGCAGATATCATTACAGATCGGGGATAAAGACCATGCAGAGTGAGATATTCATCAAGGGCGCGAGAGAAAACAATCTGAAGAACATCGACGTTTCCATCCCCCGGGACAAGCTGGTGGTGATGACCGGCCTTTCCGGCAGCGGCAAATCGTCGCTGGCGTTCGACACCATTTACGCCGAGGGACAGCGCCGGTACGTGGAGAGCCTGAGCTCCTACGCCCGGATGTTTCTGGGGCAAATGGACAAGCCGGACGTGGACTACATCGACGGGCTGTCACCCGCCATCTCCATTGACCAGAAGACCACCAGCAAGAACCCCCGCTCCACCGTGGGCACGGTGACGGAGATCTACGACTATCTGCGCCTTCTGTGGGCGCGGATCGGCGTGCCCCACTGCCCCAAATGCGGCAAGGAGATCCGCCAGCAGACGGTGGATCAGATCGTGGATCAGGTGCTGGCGCTGGGCGAAGGCACCCGCATCCAGATCCTGGCGCCCGTGGTGCGGGGCCGCAAGGGCGAGCACGCCAAGGTGTTCGAGGACGCCCGCCGCTCCGGCTACGTGCGGGTGCGGGCGGACGGGCATCTGTACGAGCTGAGCGAGGAGATCGCGCTGGAGAAAAACAAAAAGCACAACGTGGAGATCGTGGTGGACCGGCTGATCGTGCGGCCGGATCTGGGCACCCGGCTCACCGACTCGGTGGAGACCGCCTCCGCCCTCACCGGCGGGCTGGTGACGGTGGAGCTGACCGGGGAGGGACGGGAGCTGCAATTCTCCCAGAACTACGCCTGCGACGACTGCGGCATCTCCATCGAGGAGCTGGCGCCCCGGATGTTCTCCTTCAACAACCCCTTCGGCGCCTGCCCCACCTGCACGGGTCTGGGCATGCAGCTCAAGGCCGACCCGGAGCTGTTGATCGGGGACGACCGGCTGTCCGTGCTGGACGGGGCCATCGTGGCCTCCGGATGGGGCAACATCCGCTCCGACGGCGTGAGCCGGATGTATTTCGAGGCGCTGAGCAAAAAGTACAATTTCTCACTGCGCACGCCGTGGCGCGACCTGCCCCAGAGCGTGAAGGACGTGATCATCTACGGCACCGGCGGCGAGGTGCTGACGCTGGAGTACGACCAGCCCCGGGGCAAGGGCGTGCTGCACCAGCCCTTTGAGGGCATCGCCAACAACGTGGAGCGACGCTATCGGGAGACCCAGTCCGAATACAGCAAGAAGGAGCTGGAGGAGCTGATGGGCGAGTGCCCCTGCCCCACCTGCCGGGGGCGCCGGCTGCGGCCGGAGGCGCTGGCGGTGACCGTGGGCGGACGGGACATATGGAGCGTGACGGAGCTGCCGGTGGGGGAGGAACTGGCGTTTTTCGAGGCGCTGACGCTGACGGACACCCAGCGGCTGATCGCCGAGCAGATCCTGCGGGAGATCCGGTCACGGCTCAGCTTTTTGCAGAGCGTGGGGCTGAATTACCTGACGCTGTCCCGCTCGTCCGGCACCCTGTCCGGCGGAGAGAGCCAGCGCATCCGGCTGGCCACGCAGATCGGCTCCAGTCTGATGGGCGTGCTGTATATCCTGGACGAGCCCTCCATCGGACTGCATCAGCGGGACAACGACAAGCTGCTGGCCACGCTGAAGCACCTGCGGGATCTGGGCAACACGCTGATCGTGGTGGAGCACGACGAGGACACCATGCGCGCGGCGGACTATCTCATCGACATTGGCCCCGGCGCCGGCAGCCACGGCGGGCAGATCGTGGCGGCGGGCACGCCGGAGGAGGTCATGGCCGACCCCGACAGCCTGACGGGGCAGTATCTCTCCGGGAAAAAGCGGATCGAGGTACCCGCCGTCCGCCGCAGCGGGAACGGGAAGTATCTCACCGTCCGCGGCGCAAGAGAGAACAACCTGAAGAACATCGACGTGACCGTGCCGCTGGGCACGTTCACCTGCGTCACCGGCGTATCGGGCAGCGGCAAATCGTCGCTGGTGAACGAGATCATTTACAAAAAGCTGGGGGTGGAGCTGAACCGGATGAAGGCCCATCCCGGACGGCACGACTGCATCGAGGGCATGGAGCATCTGGACAAGGTGATCAACATCGACCAGAGCCCCATCGGCCGCACGCCCCGCTCCAATCCCGCCACCTACACCAATCTGTTCAACGACATCCGCGATCTGTTCGCCTCCCTTCCGGAGGCGAAGGCGCGGGGGTACGGCGCCGGCCGCTTTTCCTTCAACACCAAGGGCGGGCGGTGCGAGGCCTGCTCCGGCGACGGCGTTTTGAAAATCGAGATGCACTTTCTGGCGGACGTGTACGTGCCTTGCGAGGTGTGCCACGGCAAGCGGTACAACCGGGAGACGCTGGAGGTGAAGTACCGGGGCAAGTCCATTGCCGACGTGCTGGAGATGACGGCGGAAGAGGCGCTGGCGTTCTTCGCCCCGCTGCCCAGGATCGCCGACCGGCTGCGCACGCTGTGCGAGGTGGGCCTGGGCTACGTGAAGCTGGGACAGTCCAGCACCACCCTGTCCGGCGGCGAGGCTCAGCGGGTCAAGCTGGCCACGGAACTGTCCAAGCGCTCCACCGGGCGCACCATCTACATTCTGGACGAGCCCACCACCGGGCTGCACACCGACGACGTGAAAAAGCTGCTGGAGGTGCTGCAGCGGCTGGTGGACGAGGGCAACACGGTGCTGGTGATCGAGCACAACCTGGACGTGATCAAATGCGCCGACTACCTGATCGATCTGGGTCCGGAGGGCGGCAGCGGCGGCGGCACGGTGGTGGCCACCGGCACGCCGGAGCAGGTGGCGGCGGTGGAGAGCTCCTACACGGGGCAGTATTTGCGCAAGGTGCTGGGCTGACCTTTTTCCCGCCGGCGGCATACACTGTCGTGAGGTGATGGTGATGATGCTGCAGGATGGGATCGTGGCGCTGCTGGCCGCCTTCGGCGCGGTGACGCTGCTGTGGCTGGCAGCCTCGGCACTGCTGCGCAGCCGGGAACAGTTGCCGGTAGTGCTGGTGGTGCCCCTGCGGGGGCAGGCGGAGGAAATGGAGTATACCGTGCGCGCGCTGGAGCTGCAGCGCAGCCGGGGCACGTGGGCGCCGATTTTGCTGGTGGACGCCGGCATGGACGAGGACGCCCGGCGGCGGGCGCAGGTGCTTTCCGGCGCGGCGGACGGCGTGCTGCTGGTGAGCCCGGCGGAGGTATCAAGCTATTGGGGGTGAACGTACATGGGGGAGCGGCAGACGGTGGAGGGCACCGTGCAGTCCGTGATCTACGAGAACGAGGAAAACGGCTATACCGTGCTGACGCTGCTGGCAGACGGCGGCGAGGTGATCACGGTGGTGGGCTGCATCCCCTATGCCGCGCCCGGCGAGGACATGACGGTGACCGGCGTGTGGACGGAGCACAGCGCCTACGGCCGGCAGATCCGGGCCGAGGCGGTAGACCGGCGTTTGCCCAAGGACGAGGAGTCACTGGCGGCCTATCTGGGCTCCGGCATCCTCAAGGGCGTGGGGCCCGCCACCGCCATGCGGCTGGTGGAGCGCTTCGGCGCCGACGCACTGCAGGTGATCGAGGAGGCGCCGGAGCGGGTGGCCACCGTGAAGGGCATCAACGCCAAAAAAGCGGCGGAGCTGTCCGAGGCGCTGCGCCGGCTGGGCGGGATGCGCCGCATCACGGAGCTGCTGGCCCGGTACGAGCTGCCGGTGCAGCTGGCGATGCGCCTTTACAGGACCTACGGCGCACAGGCGGCGGACGCCGTGCGGGAAAACCCCTATCTTTTGAGCGGAGCGGCCTTCGGCGTGCCCTTTTCCGCTGTGGACGAGATCGCCTTTGCCGAGGGCTTCGCAGGGGACGAGCCTGCCCGCTCGGAGGCGGCGATCCTGTATGAATTGGAGCACAATCTTAACAACGGGCACGTTTTTCTGCCCCGGGACAAGCTGCTGGCGGCCACGGCGCAGCTGATCGACCTGCCGGGCGAGCAGGTGGAGATCGCGCTGGACGCGCTGAGCCAGCGGCGGAGCGTGATCTGCTGCCGCATCGCCGGGGTGGAGGCGTGTTATCTGCGCCGGTTCTACGAGGCGGAGACCTACGTGGCGGACAAGCTGCACGCCATGCGCGCCCTGCCGGCAGAGCGGGTGCTGCGCACCCAGCGGGTCATCGCCGAGATGGAGGCCGTGCAGGGCATCACCTACGCGCCCCAGCAGCGACAGGCGGTGGAGCTGGCGGCGCAGGAGGGCGTGGTGATCCTCACCGGCGGCCCCGGCACCGGCAAGACCACCACCGTGCGCGCCATCGTGACGCTGTTTGCCCGGATGGGACTTGACACGCTGCTGCTGGCGCCCACCGGGCGCGCCGCCATGCGCATGTGCGAGGTGACGGAGCTGGAGGCGCAGACCATCCACCGGTGTCTGGGCATGACCTACAACGAGCTGACCGGCGAGGTGGCCTTCCGCAAGAACGGAAAGGAGCCGCTGGAGGCGGACGCCGTGATCGTGGACGAGATGAGCATGGTGGATCTGGAGCTGATGAGCGCGCTGCTGCAGGCACTGCGGCCCGGCACCCGGCTGGTGATGGTGGGCGACCCCGATCAGCTGCCGTCGGTGGGGCCGGGCAACGTGTTTGCCGACCTGATCCGCAGCGGCACGGTGCCGGTGGTGGCACTGCGCACCGTGTTCCGGCAGGCGGAGCAGTCCGCCATCATCCGCAGTGCTCACGCCGTCAACGGAGGACAGGCCCCGGATCTTAGTAACCGGCAGGGCGATCTGTTCTTTCTGGTGCGGCGGGCGCCGGACCGGCTGGTGCAGACGGTGGTGGAGCTTTGCCGCGACCGGCTGCCCGCCAACATGGGCATCCCGGCGGGGGAGATCCAGGTCATCACCCCCACCCGCAAGGGCCCCTGCGGCACGGTGCAGCTGAACCGGGCGCTGCAGGAGGCGCTGAACCCGCCTGCGCCCGGCAAGCGCCAGAAGCTCTGGGGCGACACGCTGTACCGGGAGGGCGACCGGGTGATGCAGAACAGGAACAATTACGACATGCTCTGGGAGAAGGAGGACGGCACCGAGGGCAGCGGCGTGTTCAACGGCGACGTGGGCACCATCCGGGAGATCGACGCCTCCGGCGAGGAGATCACCGTGGTGTTTGACGGACGGGTGTGCCGCTATACGCCGGAGGTGCTGAGCCAGCTGGATCCGGCCTATGCCGTCACGGTGCACAAGGCGCAGGGCAGCGAGTACCGCGCAGTGGTGCTGGTGACGGCGCCGGCGGCGCCGGGGCTGATGGTGCGCAGCGTGCTGTATACCGCCATCACCCGGGCAAGAGACTTGCTGGTGATGGTGGGGGACGATACGGTGCCCGCCGCCATGGCCGCAGACGATCGGCGGGCGCGGCGTTACAGCGGTCTGCGCCGCCGGCTGATGGAAAAGGAGGCGTGAGATGGCGCAGCAGCAAGACAGATGGAGCGCTGTCAAGCGCAGTTTGGAGGATTTCTTCTTTCCCCGCCGCTGCCCATTCTGCGGCGCAGGCGTGGGACGGGAGCTGCTGTGCTGCGGGTGCGAGGCGTCCCTGCCCTATACCGGGGACAAGGCGGTACGCCGGGGCGGCTTCGGTGAGTGCGCGGCGCCGCTGTGGTACGAGGGCGCGGTGCGGCAGGCGGTGCTGGACCTGAAATTTCACCGCCGGCTGGGCGGGGCGGACTGCTTCGGCGCGCTGATGGCGCGCTGCGCCGCAGAGGAATTCTCCGGCCGGTTCGACGCGGTCACGTGGGTCCCGGTCAGCGAAAAGAGACTTCGCAAGCGGGGCTTTGACCAGAGTCAGCTGCTGGCCGCCAGCCTGTGCGTGGACTGGCACGTGGCGCCCCGGCAGACCCTGCGCAAGATCGCGGACAACCCGGCCCAGTCCGGCATACAGGAGAGCGCGGCCCGGCGCGCCAACGTGCTGGGCGTTTACGAGGCGGTGTGCCCCGGGGAGATCGCCGCCCACCGCTGGCTGCTGGTGGACGACGTCTGCACCACCGGCGCCACGCTGAGCGAGTGCGTGCGGGTGCTGAAGGAGGCGGGCGCGCCGGAGGTGGTGTGCCTGACGCTGGCTCACGCCAGGGCGACGTGAGAAAAGTTACGATTTGGTAAAAGAGGGAAAATCCTATTGCAAAAAAGCGTGGCGTTGGGGTATAATCAAACAGTACCGCATTTTTGCAGTTGACAGCAACG
This sequence comes from Oscillospiraceae bacterium, assembly GCA_017455225.1. The sequence goes on along the minus strand of JAFTBL010000227.1, from coordinate 2,551 downwards.
GAAACGCCTTTGGCGGGAAAGATAAAACGAGGTGTATTGACCATGTGTGCTTTGGCAAAGGATATCGGGATCGATCTGGGTACGGCCTCCGTGCTGGTGTATATCAAGGGCAAGGGGCTGGTGCTGAACGAGCCCTCCGTGGTGGCGATCAACAAGGACGACGGCAAGCTGCTGAAGGTGGGCGCCGAGGCGCAGGCCATGCTGGGCCGCACCCCCGGCAACATCGTGGCGATCCGTCCCCTGCGGGAGGGCGTGATCTCTGACTACGACATGACGGAGCGGATGCTGCGGGAGTTCATCCACAAGGTGAACGGCGGTTTCCAGCTGTTCAAGCCCCGGCTGATGATCTGCGTGCCCTCCGGCATCACGGAGGTAGAGGAGCGCGCCGTGGTGGACGCCGGGATCCAGGCCGGCGCCCGCCGGGTGTATCTCATCGAGGAGCCGGTGGCGGCCGCCATCGGCGCAGGCATCGACATCTCCAAGCCGGACGGACACATGGTGGTGGACATCGGCGGCGGCACCAGCGATATCGCCGTCATCTCTCTGGGCGGCGTGGTGGAGTCCGCCTCCATCAAGGTGGCGGGCGACCAGTTCAACGAGGCCATCGTGAAGTATATGCGCCGCAAGCACAACCTGCTGATCGGCGAGCGCACGGCGGAGAGCATGAAAATGCGCATTGGCTGCGTGTTCCCCAAGGAGGAGGAGACCTCCATCGAGATCAAGGGCCGCTGCCTGATGACCGGCCTGCCCCGCACGCTGGCGGTGACCTACACCGAGATGATGGAGGCGTTCGAGGAGCCGGTGGAGCGGATTTTGGAGGCGGTGCACTGCGTGCTGGAGCGCACCCCGCCGGAGCTGGTGGCGGATATTTCCGACAGCGGCATCGTGATGACCGGCGGCGGCAGTCTGGTGGAGGGCTTTGACAAGCTGCTCACCGCCCGCACCGGCATCCACACCCAAGTGGCGGAGGACGCCATTTCCTGCGTGGCGCTGGGCACCGGCAAGAGTCTGGAGGATCTGAACGACATGGCGGACGGCACCGTCAATCTCAGCCGCCGCCGCCAGATGAACTGACCGGCTTTGCACGATCTCGAAAAGCGATGCCCGGTGGGCATCGCTTTTCCCAAAAACACGATGAAAAGGAGGCACAGATGATGAAGTTTTCCTCCAAGGTGGAGCGCTGTCAGCTCTCTCCCATGCGCAAATTCCACCCTTACGCGGTGGCGGCGGAAGCAAAAGGACGCCGCATCTACCACCTGAACATCGGCCAGCCCGACATCGAAACGCCTCCGGCGCTGATGGAGGCGGTGCGCGGCTTTGACCAGAAGGTGCTGGCCTACGCGCCCTCCCCGGGCATCCCGGAGCTGATCGACGCCATCCGCCGCTATTACGAGGCGCTGGATATGCATTTTTCCGCCGACGAGATCCTGATCACCACCGGCGGCAGCGAGGCGCTGGCCATTGCCATGCAGTGCGTGCTGGACGACGGCGACGAGATATTGATCTCGGAGCCGTTCTACCCCAATTACAACACCATGGCCGCCACCTGCGGCGCCTATATCCACCCCATTCAGACCAGTCCGGAGGAGGGCTACCGGTTTGCTGACCGGGATCGGATCGAGGCGGAGATCACGCCCCGCACCCGCGCCATGCTCATCACCAATCCCGGCAATCCCACCGGCACGCTGCTGAGCGAGGAGGAGATGGCCATGCTGGTGGACGTGGCGAAGAAGCACGACATCTTCCTCATCGGGGACGAGGCGTACCGGGAGTTTTTCTACGGCGGCGAGGGGCTGCGCTCCTTCGGCCGGTTTGAGGACGCCGCCCGGAACGTGATCCTGATCGACACGGTGTCCAAGCGGTTTTCCGCCTGCGGCGCCCGCATCGGCTGCCTCATCTCCCGCAACCGGGAGCTGCTGGGGCACGCCATGAAATACTGCCAGAGCCGGTTGTCCGTGGCCACGCTGGATCAGGTGGCGGCCGCGGCGCTGTACACGGTGGAGCCGGCGTATTTTGCCGCCGTGCGGGAGGAGTACCGGCGTCGGCGCGACACGGTGGTGGCCGCCCTGCAGAAGATCCCCGGCGTGGTGTGCGAGTGCCCCAAGGGCGCCTTTTACCTGATGGCGGCGCTGCCGGTGGACGACGCGGACAAGTTCCAGCAATGGCTGCTGGAGGAGTTTGAGGACAACGGCGACACCGTGATGTTCGCGCCCGGCGAGCCGTTCTACGCCACTCCCGGCAAGGGGAAGAACGAGGTGCGCATCGCCTACGTGCTCAAGCAGGCCGATCTGGAGCGGGCCATGGAGCTGCTGGCCAAGGGCATCGAGGCCTATTCCCGGCGGTAAGGAGCGGCAGAGGATGTTTCAGGGTTACACACAGGAGACGGTGGATTTTCTCTGGGGGATCCGCTTCAACAACGACCGGGACTGGTTCATGCCCCGCAAGGAGCTTTATCAGCGCTGCTTGCTGCAGCCCACCCGGGAGCTGGCGGAGGATGTGTACGCCGCCCTGCAGGAGAAGCTGCCCCGGGAGCCGCTGCAGATGAAGGTGT
>JAFTBL010000226.1 GCA_017455225.1 Oscillospiraceae bacterium | reverse complement strand
CCTGGGCCTTGACAACGTGGTCGGCATCGACTTCCCGGAAGAGCAGTGCGGCTATCTTGCCGGTTACGCTGCCGTCATGGAAGGCTACACCAAGCTGGGCTTCTGCGGCGGCGGCGGCGGCACCAACGACGCCGTGAACCGCTACGGCTACGGCTATGTCCAGGGCGCCGAGGCCGCGGCGGCCGAGAAGGGCGTCAACGTGGACATGAACTACACCTTCCTGTACGGCGCCTCCTTCCAGGCCTCCCCCGAGCTGCAGACCCTGGCCTCCGGCTGGTACGAGAACGGCACCGAGGTCATCTTCTCCTGCGGCGGCTCCATCTTTGACTCCATCGTTGCTGCGGCTTCCGCCAACGACGGTCTGGTGGTGGGCGTTGACTCCGACCAGTCCTACGATTCCGAGACCGTGATCACCTCCGCCCTGAAGGGCGTGGGCGCCGCGGCTTCCTGGGCGATCGCCAAGGCCTATGACGGCACTTGGAGCGAGATCGCCAACAGCCCCATCTCTCTGGGTGCTGTGGACGGCGCTACCGGCCTGCCCACCGATACCTGGAGCATGAAGAACTACACTGTCGCCGAGTATGAGGCGCAGCTGGCCGCCGTTATCGCCGGCACCGTCGTGATCGATGCTTCCGCGCTGCAGAACGGCGAAGTGGCCGAGCAGGATCTGTCCAACACCACCGTGGAGTACGTCGGCTGATCTGTAACTGACCCGTAAAAAAGAGAGGGCGCTATGCCCTCTCTTTTTTTGCACGGTTTTGAGCAAAAAGCGGCGGCAAATCACAGAGATCATCTTGCAATCCGTCCGGTTTGCCATTATAATAGAAAAGAAATCATGCGGCCGCTTACGGCTCGTAAATACGACAGAAAGCAGGTGACCCATGGAATATCCTTCTCCGTATGTGATCGAGATGAACCACATCACCAAGGAGTTTCCCGGCATCAAGGCCAACGACGACATCACGCTGCAGCTGCGCCGGGGGGAGATCCACGCGCTGCTGGGCGAGAACGGCGCCGGAAAATCCACGCTGATGAGCGTGCTGTTCGGCCTTTATCAGCCGGAGCAGGGCGAGATCCGCAAAAACGGCGAGGTGGTCACCATCCGCGACCCCAACGACGCCACGGCGCTGGGCATCGGCATGGTGCACCAGCACTTCAAGCTGGTAGACGTGTTCACCGTGCTGGACAACATCATCCTCGGCGCGGAGACCACCAAGCTGGGCTTTCTGCAGAAAAAGGAGGCCCGCAAAAAAGTGGTGGCCCTGTCGGAAAAGTACGGCCTGCGGGTCGACCCCGACGCGCTGATCGAGGACATCACCGTGGGCATGCAGCAGCGGGTGGAGATATTGAAGATGCTCTACCGGGACAACGAGATCCTGATCTTCGACGAGCCCACCGCCGTGCTGACCCCGCAGGAGATCGACGAGCTGATGGCCATCATGAAGAATCTGGCCGCCGAGGGCAAGTCCATCCTGTTCATTTCCCACAAGCTCAACGAGATCATGCAGGTGTCCGACCGGGTCACCGTGCTGCGCAAGGGGCGCTGCGTGGGCACCGTCAACACCGCCGACACCGACAAGCAGGAGCTGTCCAACATGATGGTGGGGCGCCCGGTGCAGCTGGAGGTGGTGAAGGACGAGGCCAAGCCCACCGACGTGGTGCTGCACGTGGAGCACCTGTGCGTGCCCTCCCACACCCATAAAAAGGACGCGGTGCACGACGTCAGCTTTGACGTGCGCCGGGGCGAAATCGTCTGCATCGCCGGTATCGACGGCAACGGCCAGACGGAGCTGGTGCACGGCATCACCGGGCTGGACAAGCCCTCCTCCGGCACTGTGACCCTGTGCGGCGAGGACATTACCCACGCCTCCATCCACCGCCGGGGCGAGCACATGAGCCACATCCCGGAGGATCGGCACAAGCACGGACTGGTGCTGGACTTCACGCTGGAGCAGAACATGGTGCTGCAGCGGTTTCAGGAGCCGGCGTTCCAGAAGAGCGGCTTCATCCGCTTCGACGCGGTGCGCAAATACGCCCAGGGGCTCATCGAAAAATTCGACGTGCGCAGCGGGCAGGGCCCCGTGACCATGGCCCGCAGCATGTCCGGCGGCAACCAGCAAAAGGCCATCATCGCCCGTGAGCTGGACCGGAACAAGGATCTGGTGGTGGCGGTGCAGCCCACCCGCGGGCTGGACGTGGGCGCCATCGAGTATATCCACAGTCAGCTGGTATCTCAGCGGGACGAGGGCAAGGCGGTGCTGCTGGTCAGTCTGGAGCTGGACGAGGTGATGAGCCTGTCCGACCGCATCCTTGTGATGTACGAGGGTGAGATCGTGGGCGAGTTCGATCCCAAGAAGACCACTGCGCAGGAGCTGGGCCTGTACATGGCCGGCGCCCGGCGCAGTGAGGAAGGAGGTCAGACGGCATGAAGAAGCTATCCGCTCTCTATGCCAAGGAGGGCACCAAAAAGGTGCTGGCGTCGCTGATCTCCATTGTCATCGGCCGTGTGGTGGGCGCGGTGCTGGTGCTGGTGGTGGGCATCTTCAGCGACAAGATCTCCCTCTCCGGCGCGTGGGAAGGCGTGCGCATCGTCTTCTTCGGCATCGTCAGCACCGGCCGCGACGCGGCGGGCACGCTGACGTGGGGCTTCAACGCCGCCAACGTGGGCAACATGCTCTTCCGTGCCACGCCCCTCATCATGACGGGTCTGAGCGTGGCGGTGGCGTTCAAGACGGGCCTTTTCAACATCGGCGCGCCGGGGCAGTATCTCATGGGCACCATGGCCACGCTGATGATCGCGCTGGGTATTTCCACCGAGTCGGTGCCGGCGTGGATCGTGTGGGTGCTGGCGCTGCTGGGCGGCATGCTGGCGGGCGCGATCTGGGGCGCCATTCCCGGCCTTGTGAAGGCGTATCTCAACATCAACGAGGTGCTGGCCTGCATCATGACCAACTGGATCGCCGCCAACGTGGTCACGTGGATGTTCGACATCAGCAATTTCAAGAATGTGATCGAGAACACCAAATCCGGCTATATTTACAAAACCAGCGTCAACGGCGTGGTCACGCCCAAGCTGGGGCTTGACAAGCTGTTCCCCGGCTCACAGGTGAACGCCGGGATCCTGCTGGCCATTTTGCTGGCGGTGGCAATGTATATTCTGATGAACAAGACCACGCTGGGCTACCAGCTCAAGGCCTGCGGTGCCAACCGCCACGCCGCCCGCTATGCCGGCATCCGCGACAAGCGCAACATCGTGCTGAGCATGGCCATCGCCGGCGCACTCTCCGCCACCGGCGCGGCGCTCTACTTCCTCTCCGGCAACACGGAGTTTTACTGGTCTACTTACCAGTCCCTGCCGGCAGTGGGCTTTAACGGCATCCCCGTGGCGCTTCTGGCACTGAACAACCCCATTGCCGTGGTGTTTGCCGGCATCTTCATGGCCATGCTGAACATCGTGGGCCTGCAGCTGACCAACCTGACGGCGTACAACGAGTATATCACCGATGTGATCATTTCCGTCATCGTGTATCTGGCGGCGTTCTCACTGGTGATCCGCATGTGGCTTACCGGCAGAAAAAAGCACAAGATCGCCGCTCCGGCACCGGTGCCGGCGGAACCACCCGTGTCGGCGGGACCGCCTGCGGCGGATGAAGTAGCGGAGAAAGGGGGCGAGAGCGCATGACGTTTTTGATCCAACAGACGATGATCTACGCGATCCCGCTGATGATCGTGGCGCTGGCAGGCGTGTTTGCCGAGCGCAGCGGCATCATCAACCTGGCGCTGGAGGGCATCATGATCTTCGGCGCGTTCATCGGTGTGATGTTCGTGCGCATCATGCAGGCCAACCCCGCGATCCTGCAGGCCTATGCGGACGGTCACTGGCTCACTCTACAGGGGCTGGAGCTTCTGACCATGTTGGTGGCCGGCATCATGGGCGCTGTGTTCTCGCTGCTTTTGAGCTTCGCCTCCATCAAGCTCCGGGCGGATCAGACCATAGGCGGCACGGCGCTGAACCTGATGGCTCCTGCGCTGGTGCTGTTTCTGGTGCGCATCATCGCCAACCAGAACACGCTGCAGATGGCCACCGGCGATTCCGCCAGCTGGTTCATGATCAAAAAGTCCACGCTGGGCTATGACAAGAGCGCCGATCTGGGCTTTCTTGGAAACACCTTCATGAACAAGGTCTATCTTGCCACCTACGTATGCATCCTGCTGTTCGTCGTGCTGTCCGTCATCCTCTACCGCACCCGTTTTGGCCTGCGGCTGCGCGCCTGCGGCGAAAATCCCCAGGCGGCGGATTCGCTGGGCATCAACGTGCACAAGATGCGCTATATCGGCACCACTATTTCCGGTTTTCTGGCGGGCATGGGCGGCTTCGTCTACGCGATGACCACCGCCAACTGCACCTCCAACGGCGATGTGGCCGGCTTTGGCTTTCTGGCGCTGGCGGTGATGATCTTCGGCAACTGGAAGCCGCTGAACATTGCCGGTGCGTCGCTGTTGTTCGGCCTGTTCAAGTGCGTGGCTGCCGCCTATTCCTCCATCGATATCAACGGCGACGGCGTGTACGCACTGACAGAGCTGGGCATCAGCGCCCATTTCTACCGCATGCTGCCCTATCTCATCACGCTTTTGGTGCTGGCCTTCACGTCCAAGAAGTCCCGAGCCCCCAAAGCGGAAGGCATCCCCTACGACAAGGGACAGCGATAATTTCTGTATACGCCGGCGGGGG
>JAFTBL010000225.1 GCA_017455225.1 Oscillospiraceae bacterium | reverse complement strand
GGTGCGCTTTTGTGCTACCTGCATGAAACGCAGAAGACCGACCTGCGCCACATCGACGCGCTGGAGTATTATGAGCAGGGTCTTTTTATGGAGCTGGATCTGGCAGCCCGGCGCAATCTGGAGCTGACGGAGACCCTCCGTTCCAAGGAGAAAAAGGGCAGCCTGCTGTGGGTGCTGGACAAAACGAAGACCGCCATGGGCAGCCGCACCATGCGCGCGTGGCTGGAGCGGCCACTGCTGAGCGTGACCGCCATCAACCGCCGGCTGGACGCAGTGTCGGCGCTGGTGAACGCCACCGTGCCCCGGCAGGAGCTGATCGCCGCCCTCACCGGCACGGCGGATATGGAGCGGCTGCTGGGCCGCATCGTCTACGGCACCGCCGGCGGGCGGGATCTGGCGGCGCTGCGGGGCGCCATGGAGCACCTGCCCGCCCTGAAGGAGCAGCTGGCCTCCTTCCCCAAGGGCCGGCTGCACGAGCTGGACGGCGCGCTGGACGCGCTGCAGGATCTGGCCGGTCTCATCGGATGCACGCTGGTGGACGAGCCGCCTTTCTCCGTGCGGGAGGGCGAGCTGATCCGCGACGGCTTCCACCCGGAGGTGGATCGCCTGCGCAGCATCCTCCACGGCGGCAAGGACGTGATTGCCCGGATGGAGGCGGACGAAAAGGAAAAGACCGGCATCCGCACGCTGAAGATCGGCTACAACAAGGTGTTCGGTTATTATATCGAGGTGTCCAACTCCTTCCGTGATCAGGTGCCGGAGACCTATATCCGCAAGCAGACGCTGGTAAACGGCGAGCGCTACGTCACTCAGGAGCTGAAGGAGCTGGAGAGCGACGTCCTCACCGCCAACGACCGGGTCAGCGCGCTGGAATACGACCTGTTCCAGCAGCTGCGTCAGGAGATCGCCTCCCACGTGACCCGGATCCAGCAGACGGCGGCGGCGGTGGCGGAGCTGGACGTGCTGTGCTCGCTGGCGGCGGTGGCGGTGAAGAACAACTACTGCTGTCCCGTGGTGGACGAGTCCGGCGTCATCGAGATCCACGACGGGCGCCACCCGGTGGTGGAGCAGATGCGCCCCGACGCACTGTTCGTGCCCAACGACACCTACATGGGCGCGGCTGAGGATCGGGTGGCCATCATCACCGGCCCCAACATGGCCGGCAAATCCACCTATATGCGTCAGGTGGCGCTGATCGTGCTCATGGCCCAGCTCGGCTCCTTCGTGCCGGCGCGCTCGGCTCATCTGGGCGTGGTGGATCGCATTTTCACCCGCATCGGCGCCAGCGACGACCTGTCCGCCGGGCAGTCCACCTTCATGGTGGAGATGACCGAGGTCAGCGAGATCCTCCGCAGCGCCACGCCCCATAGCCTTCTGGTGCTGGACGAGATCGGCCGGGGCACCTCCACCTTCGACGGCATGTCCATCGCCCGGGCGGTGCTGGAATACTGCGCCGATCCCAGGCGTCTCGGCGCCAAAACGCTGTTTGCCACCCACTATCACGAGCTGACGGAGCTGGAGGACGAGCTCCCCGGCGTGAAGAATTTCAACATCGCCGTCCGCACCCGGGGAGAGGAGATCATCTTCCTGCGCAAGATCCTCCCCGGCGGCGCCGACCGCAGCTACGGCATCGAGGTGGCGCAGCTGGCGGGCCTTCCCCGTCAGGTGCTGCAGCGGGCGCGGGAGGTGCTTCGCGGACTGGAGCAGGAGTCCGGCCGCCGCGTCGCCGCGCCGACTGAGGAGGATCAGGTGTCCTTCACCGCCATGGCCGAGCAGGAGGTGGCGGAGGCGCTGCGCCGCTGCCAGGTGGACACGCTCTCCCCGCTGGAGGCGCTGAACACCCTCTACGAGCTCAAGCAAAAGCTCAGCTGACCCGTTTTCCGAAAGGAGTGATCCCATGCCCCATATCAAGCAGCTTCCCTCCCACGTGGCGGATCTGATCGCCGCCGGCGAGGTGGTGGAGCGTCCTGCCAGCGTGGTCAAGGAGCTGGTGGAAAACTCGCTGGACGCCGGCGCCTCCGCTGTGGTGGTGGAACTGGAGCACGGCGGCATGACCTACCTGCGCGTCACCGACAACGGCTGCGGCATCGCCCCGGAGGAGCTGCCCGTCGCCTTTTTGCGCCACGCCACCAGCAAGCTGCGCACTGCCGCGGATCTGGCGGCCATCGGCACGCTGGGCTTCCGGGGCGAGGCGCTGGCGGCCATCAGCGCCGTCAGCCGCGTCGACGTGATGACCTGCCAGCGCCGCGCGTCCGCAGGCGCGGCGCTGCATCTGGAGGGCGGCGTGCC
>JAFTBL010000224.1 GCA_017455225.1 Oscillospiraceae bacterium | reverse complement strand
GCGCTGCAACATGGAGTTTTTTGCATTCCTGAAGCCCTGGCTGGAGGAATACGACGTCCGGCTGGCCATCGAGAACGCCTTCATTGCCGACCACACGCTGGGGCGGATGGACAGATGCGGCTGCTCCGGCGCGGACGACCTCATCGACTATATTGATTCTACCGGCTCCGACCGGTTCGTGGCGTGCCTTGACACGGGGCATGCGCAGGTCGCCGGACAGGACCCTGTGGAAATGATCTACAAGCTGGGCAAGAAGTATCTCCGCGTCCTGCACATTCAGGACACGGATCTGATCCGCGACCAGCATATGTTCCCGGGCTCCGGAAAGGGCGACTGGTATCGGATCGGACAGGCGCTGCGGGACATCGGCTTTGAGGGGGCCTTCAGCTTTGAGCTCTCCAATCCGTATTGGCTGCGCTTCCCGGAGCTGGAAAAGGATATGCTTCCCGTTTTGCACCGGTTCTACGTGGAGCTGGGGAAGGCCATCACCGGGACGGACTGATCCGCAGACAGTAAAACAGCGGGGAGCTGTCTGCGCGACAGCTCCCCGCGGATATGTCTTTACTTTTCTGCGTTTCTACGCGAAGAAGTAGCCGTACATCTCATACAGCGCGTTCCCGTCCAGATAGAAGCGCTTCAGCGCCCGCTCCAGCGTGGTGTTTTCAGGCAGCTCCCGCAGCTCAAAATTCATGTCCGGCTTCAAGAATACGAAGCTGAACACGTCCTCGGCGCGGCTTTTCCCCGTGACGCGGCGGAACCGGCGGGAGAACTGCACGATGTTGGTCCCGGCGCCCAGCAGCGTGTCCAGTTGGGGTGACATCAGCCACGAGTGGCACATGAACGCCTTGTACCGGAAATCCGGGAAGTACGCCGCGGCAAACTCCTTTGTCTCGCGGATCGTGTCGTCGATCAGCTCCTTCGTCAGCTTGCCGGTGGGGGGGATGTGGACGCTGATGACGGGGTCGCCGGTCTCCAGCACCTTTTTCCACGCCGATTTGGGGAGAGTCACCGTCTCCCGCTGCACGAGGCCGTCGCTGCCGAAGGGATGCCCCGTCCAGCCGGTTTCGTCCTCCTCCACCCGGGCGATCCACGAGCCGGCCTCGTCCTCCGCGTGGAGCGAGCCCAAGGCCACGCCGCTTCTGTGTACGGCAAGCTCGTTTGCCAGAGGCACGGTTTCGCCGGCCTCATTCTGCAGCACCGTGACCTGCGCCTTGCACTTGGCAAAAAACTGCATTTCCAGACGACCGATGGGGAACAGCTCACACTGCATATACAGCTGTCCCCACGACAGGATATCGTAGCCGATGGCGCCGTCGTGACGCCAGATATAATTCATTACGCCTTTTGCCGCGTTGCTCAGCACCGCGTTGATATAGCGGTCGGGGATGCCCTTGGATCGCAGCTCCGCCGCGCACGCCTCATATTGCGAGCACTGCGCCAGCGCCGTCGCCATCTCATAGGCCGCGGGGTCCTTGCCCGGCGGTGTGACGGGGCGCCGGAACTCCTGCAGATCCTCAGCCTTGTGGGCTTTGTCCTGCAGCGCCATGGACAGCAGCACCAGGAACCGGCACAGCAGCTCGTCGTCCCTGGCCCGCTCCGCCGCCTGCCGGAAGGCGAAGCCGCACTCGTTGAAGCAGCCGTATTTTTCGTTCAGCCGCTCATAGAATTCCGGCTTCACTACCTCACACCCGTCCCGGTCGTATGCGGCCATGGCCTCGTCAAAAATGTCGTTCCACCGCCGGGGATATTGGGAACAGCCCACCTCCCGCATCAGCGTTTCCAGTGTCAGCCTGTCTTTCATTTCCATTCTCCTTTGCCGCTGCGGCCGGCGTCCTGTGTTTTTCTGTTCGCATTCGCCTGTCGTCACCATCACGGCAGGATCATTGTACCACACTTTTCCTAAAATGAACATATTAAATTGGGTCGGTGGAACTGCCGATCCGGAGGAGGATAACATGTCAAAAAGCATTGAACTGATGGAGCGGGCCAAACGGGTGATCCCCGGCGGCATCAATTCCGGCGTGCGGGAATTCCAGCCCAGCTTCGGCTGGCGGACGGCGAAGGGCGCCTACCTCTGGGACATGGACGGCAAGCGCTACGTGGACTGCAACGGCGTGTGGGCGTCCTGCATCCTGGGGCACCGCTATGACGAGGTGGATGAGGCGGTCATCGAGGCCATCCGGGACTGCGACCTCATCGGTCTGGGCGTCACGGAGTACGAGGTAAAGCTGGCGGAGCTGATCGCCAAGAACATTCCCTGCGCGGAAAAGTCACTGTTTTCCACCTGCGGCTCCGAGGCCACCTATCATGCCATCCGCCTTTCCCGCGCCGTCACCGGCCGGACAAAGATCATCAAGTTTCAGGGCGGCTATCACGGCTGGCACGACTACGTGCTGCGGAACATCTACGGGCAGAAGGAAAAGATGTACACCCGCGACCTGGGCTCCTCCGGCATGCTGGACAGCGCGGTGGATCAGACGCTGGTGTGCCGCTTCAACGATCTGGAGGACGTGGAGTCCAAGATCAAGGCCAATCCCGAGCAGATCGCAGCCATCATCGTGGAGCCCATCGCCTATAATCTGGGCTGCGTCGTCATGGAGGATGAGTTCCTTCGCGGCTTGCGGCGGCTGTGCGACGAAAACGGCATCCTGCTGATCTTTGACGAGGTCATCACCGGCCTGCGGGTCGGCATGCACGGCTACCAGGGCATCTGCGGCGTAACGCCAGACCTGTGCACGCTGGGCAAGGCCATCGGCAACACCTATCCCATCGCCGTGGTGGCGGGGCCTGCCAAGTACATGGATCTGTTCAGCACCGCTGAAAACGGCACCGTTGCCTATGGCGGCACCTTCAACGGCAGTCCCTTCTCTATGGCGGCGTGCATCAAAACCATGGAGATTTTGGAGCGGGATCACGTGCACGCATATCTGGCCGAGCTGGGCGACTATCTCCGCCGCGGCATGAACGAGATCTTCCAGCGCATGGGCTACGAGGCGGAAATGGTGGGCTACGGCTCCATCAGCATCCCGCTGTTTGCCAAGGGCCCGTTCCGCTGTCAGGACGACGTGGCCCGGTCGGATATGGCCAAGGCCGTGGCGTTCCGCAAGGGGCTTGTGAAGCGGGGCTACTATATCGTCGCCTCCGACGTCAAGCGCCTGTGCCTGACCTATTCCCATACCAAGGCGGACATCGACGGGCTGTTCCAGGCGGCGGAGGATACGCTGGCTGAGATGAAGAACTAACGGACGGAGATTGGAACACGGCTATGTCGGATCTGTTGGATATTTTGATCGTCAATGCCTCGGTGATCGACGGAACGGGGCGCCCGGCCTTTTCGGGCGCCGTCGGCGTGAAGGACGGCCGGATCGCCCTTGTGTGCGAGGGCGCCTGCGCCCGCCCGGCCAAGCGGGTCATCGACGCCTGCGGGCGGGTGTGCTGTCCCGGCTTCGTGGACATCCACAGCCACGCCGACGTCTCCCTGCCGCTGTCGCCGGGCTGCTACAGCCTGCTGGTGCAGGGCGTTACCACCTTCGTGGGCGGCAACTGCGGCATCGGCAACGCCCCCATGCCCCGGGAGGACTACCGGCGGCAGTATACTGCCTACAACCATCTGGAGGAGATCGACTTTACGTGGAAGACCTTTTCTGAATGGCTTGCCGCGATGGAACGGCTGGGCGTGGCCGCCAACTACGTGCCCCTTGTGCCTCACAATTCCATCCGGGGCGGCGTGCTGGGCTGCGATTGGGCGCGCCCTTCCGCACCGGAGGAGATTGAGGCGGAGCAGGCGCTTTTGACCGAGGCACTGGACGCCGGCGCCTTCGGCATGTCCCTCAGCTTTGACGCGGGCGTGCCCGGTCACCACGCATCGCCGGAGGAGATCAACGCGCTCCTTGCCCTGCTGCAGCGGCGCGGCTCCCTGGTCACAGCGCACACCCGGCACCATCAGAACCAGTGGCCCTCCGGCGACGGGCGGACGTATTACGGCATATACAACGGCTGGCCGGGGGAGGTCATCACCGGGCGCTACCACGGCCTGAAGGAGTTTTCGGACTATGCCGTGCAGTATCCGGGCCTACGCTTCCTGTTCTCCCACCTGACCAGCTCCTACATCGTGCCCCAGCCCCATTCCCAGACGCTGGAGAACGCCCTTGTGGACGAGAGCCTGCGCGAGCTGATCGACGAGCCGGTGGCTCAGGGGGCAGACCTCTATTTCGACCTTCTGCCGGATGAATGGAGCCTTGCCTCCGAGTGCCGGGTCACGGACAATCTGACCCGCAGCATGGTGTTTGACGGTGAGTTTGCCGCCCAGGCGGACGAAAAACGCATCGTGGAGGCACTGAAGGATCCGGCGTTTCGTCAGCGGTATAAAAAGTTCTTCAACTCCGGCAGGCTGAAGATCGGCATGGTGGTGCCCGCCACGGACCCCTATTGGTCGGACACCTACGTGTTCCAGCGCTGCCGGGACAAGGACGTGGTGGGCAAAACGCTGCTGGAGCTGACGCGCCAACGCGCTCCCGGCCGCATCACCGACATGATCTACGAAAACTGTCTGGACGTGCTGTTCGACGTGGTGGTCAGCGATCCCGACGTCACGTGGGCGCTGTGCCGCGACAAGCGGGAGTATATGGCGGCGGAGCGTCTGCTGTGCCACGGGCGCGGCGTTCCCATGACGGACTCCCCGGTGTTTGACGAGACGGTTCCCGCCGGACGGAACATCATGGGCTATGGCTGCCCGCCCAACGCCTACACCATGTTCCCCGTGTTTTTGCTGCGCATGGTGCGCAAGAGCGGACTTTTGACGCTGGAGCAGGCCATACACAAAATCACCGGCCTGCCCGCACAGATCATGCGCCTTGCAGGCCGCGGCGTGCTCCGGGAGGGCGCCTGGGCCGACGTGGTGATCTTCGACTGGGAGGGCATGGAGGTGCCCCGTTCCTTTACCGATCCCACCGCCCGGGCGACGGGGTTTGACACGGTGCTGGTCAACGGCGTGCCCGCCATGGAAAACGGCCGCCTCACCGGCGGGCGTGCCGGCCGCGTCCTCCGCCGGGGCGCCGCAGCGGATTGCTGACGGCATGTTCCTGCCCTGCATAAGACTGAAAACGGAAGTTGTTCTGTACAGGAGGGTTTCCACATGAGCAGAAAAGCAAATAAGAGCATTGTGGAGCGGCAGGAGCAGATCGGACTGCTGCTGCGGCGTGAAGGGCGGGTGAACGTCCACGCACTGAGCAGGGAGTTCCACGTTTCTCTGGTCACCATCCG
>JAFTBL010000223.1 GCA_017455225.1 Oscillospiraceae bacterium | reverse complement strand
CTCCCGCGTCGCTCCGGCTACATTAAAACGAAACCTGGCGTTGATCAACGCCAGGCCTCGTAAGGTTCTTGGATTTCGTTCTGCTCAGTCGTTGTGGAATCTTGAGCTTCTCAACTGTTGCACTTAGTTTGACAATTCACTCGGCGCGGGATCGTCCAGCTCGTCCTTGCCCAGCGCCATGTCCCGCCACAGGTGGGGCAGGCCGGGGGCGATCAGCGGAAACAGGTTGTCCGCGTCCGCTGTGGGCTGGATGTTGTACGTGCCGAATTGGTTGATCACGTCGAACGTGCTGTCGGGGCTGCCGAAAAACGCGTGCACGTCCGGTGCGTCATCATGGGGCGGCTTTCGTCTCATCTTTTCGTCACCTCCGGGGATAGTATGCCCCGAAGCGCGAAAGATCCCCGCCGTCAGTCCGTGATCGCCCCGCTGTTTTTCAGTTGGGATAACAGGTTTACATAATATTCCACATAGAACGTCAGCCTCTGCCGCCACAGCTCTTTCGCCGTCTCCGTGGCCATAGGCAGCTCCGCCAGCTCTCGCAGCCGCGTCAGCCGCTTTTCCGCCAGCGCCGTTTTGTCCGCCAGCGCCATGTTCAAAAAACCGTCCTGACACAGCGTTTCGTGGATGCGGTAGGCGTCGAACCGGTCGATGTTGTCCGCGTCGCCCACAGACAGGGCGAAGGGCGTCCGCTCTCCGGCAAAGTCCGCCTCGTCGTCCACGTGGATGGCGATACCGTAGCAGATGTCCTGCACCCGCTCCTCCGGCAGCCCCAGCTCCCGCAGAAACGGCCGGGCGATCCGGGCGGCGCGGCGGCCGTGTTCCCGCCAGCCGTCCTCGCCGAATTCTTCGCAGTAGGACACGTCGTGCAAAAGGCAGGCGATCACCAGCTCTGTCTCGTCAAAGCCCTCTCTTCGGGCGATCTCCCGCCCGATGTTGGCCACACGATCAGTGTGCTCCAGCCGGTAGGCCTTGTCCGCCGGGTGCGCCGTCAAGTACGCTCCCTCGTCGAATTTGCGGCGTAAAAACGATTCCGTCCGCCGGATCAGCTCGCTGTTCATGTCCATCCCTCCTCCGCCCAGTCGCGTTCAGACACAATGGCGCAGCCCCATATGATATGATTCCCTCTGCTTTGAAAAAAAGACACCCCGCGGGGTGTCTTTTTGGAGCTGCTATCCGGATTTGAACCGGAGACCTCATCCTTACCAAGGATGCGCTCTACCTACTGAGCTACAGCAGCATATGGCGACCAAGATGGGGCTCGAACCCACGACCTCCAGCGTGACAGGCTGGCGTTCTAACCAACTGAACTACTTGGCCATAGTCGCTTTTGCAAAAATCGAGCTTACTCACTATAACAGAAACGACTTTCCTTGTCAATACAAATTTTCAGCTTTTTTCTCACAGAAAGCGATCCATCCACTGGTGATTCTCCAGAAAGCTGCTGTAGCCCCGCATGACCTCCCGATCCATCTGGCGCTGTCTGTCCCGGGTAAGCTGGCGGCTGCGGCTCAGTGCCTCCATCAGGCCGCCCATGCTGCGGAACACCTCGTCCGACGGCCGCTCCGCCAGCTTGGACACGCCCCGCCGATAATCGTCGATGACTGCGTAATAGCGCTGGTACGCCCGCCGCACCGCCGTTTCCCACGAGATATAGATCTCCCGCTGGGCGCCCTCGCCCACACGGCGCATCTGCTCCGGCTCGGCCAGCAATCGCTGCAGCACGGCGGCCATGGACCCGGCGTTTTCCTCGATCAAAAAGCCGCTTTCGCCGTCGGTCACGTCCTCGGCGGCGCAGCTGCCCGCCACCAGCACGCTGGCAAGGCCGCAGGCCGCCGCCTCCCGTACCACCAGCCCGTTGGTGTCGAACGTGGAGGGGAACAAAAATAGATCCGCCCGGCAGTACCAGGCACGGATGGCGTCCCGCTCGCGGATCGGCGGGCAGAAGACCGTCTTGCCGCCCAGCCCCAGCTCCGCGGCATAGTCCTCGATCTCCTGCTTGTCCGCGCCGCCGCCGACGAACACCATGCGGAAGTCCCGGCCCGCGTCGGACAGGTGCTTGAGCGCATCCAGCGTGATGCGGATGCCCTTGTACCACATCATCCGCCCCACGAACAGGAATACCGGCACGCCGTCGGGCAAATCGTACCCGTCCGTCACCTGCCGCACCAGCGCGTCCTCCACCCGTCCCCGGGGAAAATCCACGCCGTTGGGCATGACGATATAGCGCCCCGTATAGCCCAGCTTGCGCAGATTGTCGCCTGCGCCGTTGCTGACCACCCACACCTCGTCGCAGGCGGAGATGTTCTGCACCAGCAGCCGGGTGGCGCTCTGCTGCAGCAGCTTGCCCCGGATGGCGTTGGCGATGTCGATATCGAACTTGGTATGATAGGTCAGCACCACCGGCAGAGGCAGCCGCACCCTCAGCGCCCGGGCCAGCAGTGTGGATGTGATGGGGCAATGGCTGTGGATCAGGTCGAAGTTCCCCTGGCTGATGCGCTGAAACGCCTCGGCGGAAAAGGGGATGCCCGCCCGGTATCCCACCGCCTTGGTCAGATCCACGCTGGGATAGCGCACCACGGGGAAGGCATAGGCTCCGTCGTCCGCGTTGGGGTAATAGGGCGTCACCACGGTGGCTCCGCCCAACTGCCGGGAGATCACGTCGGCATAGTTCACCACCGCGTTCGCCACGCCGTCGATGGCCGGCGGGAATGAATCATTGATCAGGCATACGTTCAACTGCTTCATTGGCTCCTCCTGTTCCAGCACGTCTATCATATCTCTTTTCCCCGCGTTTTGCAATGGTTAGTTATATAAAACGGTATTGACGACGGAGCGGCGTATTGGTATGATGGAGTTGCGCAGAACGATCTGCCTATATTGGAAGGGAGTGCTTTTCATGAAATACGAGATCCAGGGCGAGCCCATGGGCGTTGTGATCTGCCAGCTGGAGGCCGGCGAGCAGATGATCACCGAGGGCGGCTCCATGGCGTGGATGAGCCCCAATATGAAGATGGAGACCTCCGGCGGCGGCAGCATCGGCAAGGCGCTGGGGCGGCTCTTCTCCGGCGAATCCATTTTCCAGAACATCTATACCGCGCAGGGTGGAACGGGGCTGATCGCCTTCTCCGCCAGCTTTCCCGGCGCCGTGAAGGTGGTGGAGATCACCCCCGACAAGCCGGTGATCGCCCAGAAATCCGCCTTTCTGGCGGCCACCGCCGGGGTGCAGCTGTCCGTGTTCTTCCAAAAGAAATTCGGCGCCGGCTTTCTGGGCGGCGAGGGCTTCATCATGCAGAAGCTGAGCGGCAGCGGCCTGGCGTTTCTGGAGATCGACGGCTCCGCCGTGGAGTACGAGCTCTCCGCCGGCCAGCAGATCATCGCCGACACGGGCAAGGTGGCCGTGATGGACGACACCTGCTCCATGGACATTCAGACGGTCTCCGGCATGAAGAACATGCTGTTCGGCGGCAACGGGCTGTTCCACACTGTGGTCACCGGCCCCGGCCGCGTGACCATGCAGACCATGCCCCTGAACAAGTTTGCCGAGCAGATCGCCCGCTTTATCCCCACCAAGAGCGACTGATCCGCCCGACGCTCTGTCCATGACAGTTCGGGGAATGGGTTGACACAGCCGCCCGATTCCGTCAAAATCCAAGGCAGGAGGGTGCAAGGCAGCGCGAAAACGCGTCCGCTCCGCGACCCCTTTTACCGACCAGGAGGGCAGTGTATTATGGCAGAAAACGAAACCGTACAGACCAACCAGCAAACCCAGCAGACCCCGCCCGCGCCGAAAAAGGTCCGGACGATCCCCAAGGTCAAGCTCAGCCGCGTGATACTGTGGATCGTGATCCTGATCCTCTTTCTGGCGGTCACAAATCCTGCGCTGATCCCCTTCCTGCCGGCGGAAACGAAGGCCGACCTGCAGGGCACGTGGCAGCGGGTGTTCGGCGACGTGGGCCGCATCTCCGACGTGGTGAAGCTGAACTGGGCGGCGCTGTTCCACGTGATCGCCATCATATTGATGATGATCGTGGTGACCACGCTGATCTCCTTCATCCTCGACCACGTCCGTCCCAAGAACCCCAAGGGCCGCAGCTTTGTCACCCTGCTGCGCAGCGCCATCAGCTACATCACGTTTTTGGTGGGCTTTTTCTGGTGTCTTGCCGCGCTGGGGGTGAACGTGAGCACCATCTTTGCCAGCGTGGGGATCGTGGCGCTGATCATCGGCTTCGGCGCCCAGAGTCTGGTGGAGGATCTGGTCACCGGCATCTTTCTGGTGTTCGAGGATCAGTTCAACGTGGGCGATATCATCGAGGTGAACGGCTTCCGGGGCACGGTGCAGAGCATCGGCATCCGCACCACCGCCATCCGGGACGTGGGCAACAACGTGAAGGTCATCAACAACTCCGACCTGCGCAACATCCTCAACCGCTCCACCGCCAGCAGCTTTGCCGTCACCACCGTCAGCATCTCCTACGGCTCGGATCTGGAAAAGGTGGAGCCGGTCATCCAGTCGTTCCTGCCCGCCATCCGGGAAAAATACCCCGACGTATTTCTGGAGGATCCCAAGTATGCCGGCGTGCAGGAGCTGGGCGAGAGCGGCGTGGTGCTGAAATTCGTGGCCGCCGTGGAGGAGAAGAACGTCTTCTCCGCGCCCCGCATCCTCAACCGGGAGATCAAGGTGCACTTCGACAAGGCCGGTATCGAGATCCCCTTCAACCAGATCGTTGTGCATCAATCAAAGGCCTGACCTTGCTTCATACAGCCGGGGCGTCTGCAGGGCGCCCCGGCTTTTCTTTTTGAAAAGCCCATTGCCAACTCCCCAAAACTGCTATATAATCCTGTCAGCTTTGGAAGAAAGAAGTGTCACTGTGAACAAGCGATCGGTATTTATACAGGGTCTGGCCGACGGGCTGCCCATCTGTCTGGGGTATCTGTCGGTGGCGTTCGCCTTCGGCATTTTCGCGGTGAACAGCGGACTGCGGCCATGGCAGGCACTTTTGATTTCCATGACCAATGTGACCTCCGCCGGGCAGCTGGCGGCGGTGCCGGTGATTACCGCCGGCGGCACGCTGCTGGAGCTGGCGGCGTCCCAGTTCGTTATCAACCTTCGCTACGCGCTGATGTCGGTGTCCCTGTCCCAGCGTCTGGACGGCACCATGACCCTGACCCACCGGCTGGCGATCGCCTTCGTCAACACGGACGAGGTGTTCGCCGTGGCCGCCTCCCGCCCCGGCTTGGTGGGCCGGCGTTATCTCTACGGGCTGATCCTGCCTCCCTTCCTCGGCTGGAGTGCCGGCACCATCGCCGGCGCGTTGATGGGCGACCTGCTGCCCCCGTTTCTGACGGCGGCGCTGGGCATCGCCATCTACGGTATGTTTCTCGCCATCGTGATCCCCAAGGCCCGGGACGAGCGCCCCGTGGCGCTGTGTGCGGTTTTCAGCGCGCTCCTCAGCTGCGCCTTTCGCTATCTGCCGCCGCTGCAGGACGTGCCCTCCGGCTTCGTGATCATCCTGTGCGCGGTAGCGGTCAGCGCGCTGATGGCGTGGCGCTGCCCGGTGGAAACGGAGGCGGTGCAGGATGAATAACATATCATTTTGGCTGTACCTTGCGGTGATGGCGGCGGTGACCTATCTCATCCGGATGCTGCCGCTGGTGCTGGTGAAGAGAAAGATCACCAACCGCTATCTCCTTTCTTTTCTCTACTATATCCCCTACGCTGTGCTCACCGTGATGACGGTGCCGGCTGCACTGTACGCCACCGGCAGCGAGGTCGCCGCCGGCGCGGGGCTTGCGGTGGCGCTGGTGCTGGCGTGGCACCGCCGCAGTCTTTTGACCGTGGCGGCCGGTGCCGTGGCAGGCACGCTGGCGGCGCAGGCCGTGCTGACGTATCTGTTGCCTCTGCTGTAAAAAAGCGGGCTCTCCCACTCTCCCGGGAGAGTCCGTTTTCTTCTGAAAAAAATTTTTGCCGCCTATTGACAATCAGCGACATCGTCACTATAATGTATGTGCAGTTAGGGGTTGCTAACCCCTTTATTTTCCCCGGTTGGTTAGTTGGGGCTAATCCCATGCGACCGTGCGAAAGGACAGGCAGAGCTATGATACCGCTGGCATTGATGAATGAAGGGGAATCCGCCGTGATCCGCCGGATCGGCGGCAGCCCGGAGGTCAAGAAGCATCTGGAAGATCTGGGCTTCGTGGTGGGCGGCGTGGTCAACGTGGTCACCCGGATGGGCGGCAACGTGATCGTCAACGTGAAGGAGTCCCGTATCGCCATCAGCAAGGAGATGGCGCAGAAAATATACGTCTGAAGCAGCACCGGAAGGAGGATACGTATGAACACCAATTTGCGTGAGGTCAAGGTGGGGCAGACCGCCAAGGTCGTGCGTCTGCACGGCGAGGGCGCGGTGAAGCGCCGCATCATGGACATGGGCATCACCCGCGGTGTGGAGATCTACGTGCGCAAGGTGGCGCCGCTGGGCGACCCCGTGGAGATCACCGTGCGCGGCTACGAGCTGTCGCTGCGCAAGGCGGACGCGGAAATGATCGAGGTCGAGCTGTAATCCCGTCGTATCGGGGGCGGACGCCCCCATTTTTCGGCGCCACATGTTAGTGGCTGCTAACTATTGAGAAAGGATGTTTGTTATGGACTTGAGAATTGCCCTTGCCGGCAACCCCAACAGCGGCAAAACGACGCT
>JAFTBL010000222.1 GCA_017455225.1 Oscillospiraceae bacterium | reverse complement strand
GGGGCGCGTGGTGATCTTCGGCTGCGGCACCGGCAGTCCCTATTTCTCCACCGACACCGCGGCGGTGCTGCGGGCGGCAGAGATCAACGCAGACGTCATTTTGCTGGCCAAGAATATCGACGGCGTGTATGACAGTGATCCGGCCAAGAACGCCTCCGCCGTCAAGTTCGATTCCATCACCTACGAGGATGTTCTGGCACGGCTTCTGGCGGTGATGGATTCCACCGCCACCAGCCTGTCTATGGACAACCACATCCCCGTGCTGGTGTTCGCGCTGAAGGATCCGGAGAACATCCTGCGCGCCATTCACGGCGAGAAGATCGGGACTATCGTGAGGGAATGACCTCTTTGAGAAAAGGAAGGAGCGTTTGCCATGTTGAAGGACGAATACAAGGTCTATGAGGACAAAATGAAGAAGAGCATCGAGTCGGTGCTGAACGATTTTGACGCCGTGCGCGCCGGTCGTGCCAACGCCGCCGTGCTCAACCGCATCAGCGTGGACTATTACGGCACACCCACCCCCATTCAGCAGATCGGCTCTGTGGCCTCGCCCGATCCCCGCATGCTGGTCATCACCCCGTGGGATGCCTCCATGCTCCGTACCATTGAAAAGGCGATCCAGGAATCGGATCTGGGCATCAATCCCCAGAATGACGGCAAGTGCATCCGCCTTGCTTTTCCCCAGTTGACGGAGGAGCGCCGTAAGGAGCTGGTCAAGCAGATCCGCAAGTATGCGGAAAACGGCAAGGTTGCCGTGCGCAACATCCGCCGGGACGCCATGGATCACTTCAAGAAGCAGCAGAAGAACTCCGAGATCACCGAGGACGAGCTGAAGCTGGCGGAGTAGGATCTTCAGAAGCTGACGGACGACAGCTGCAAGGAGATCGACAAGCTGCTGGAGACCAAGGAAAAGGAACTGATGTCTGTCTGATGAGCATTTGGAAAAGACGTCACGATACGGCGGGGCAGGTGGACGTGAGCCGCCTTCCCCGCCACATCGCTATTATCATGGACGGCAACGGCCGCTGGGCCAAGCGCCGCGGCCTGCCCCGCACCGCCGGGCACAAGGCGGGGGCGGAGACCTTCCGCGACATCGCCACCTACTGCAAGGAGCTGGGCGTATCCTATCTGACGGTCTACGCCTTCTCCACGGAGAACTGGAAGCGCCCGCCGGAGGAGGTGAGCGCCATCATGTCCCTGCTGGAGCAGTATCTGCTGGAGGCGGTGGACACCATGGAGCGGGATCAGATCCGCCTGCGCTTTCTGGGGGATCTGTCACCCCTGTCGCCCCGGCTGCAGGAGCTGGCCCACAGGACGGACGAGATCAGCGCCGGCATCGAGGGCTTTCAGGCCAACGTCTGCCTCAACTACGGCGGCCGGGACGAGATCCTGCGAGCCGCCCGCGACTGCGCGCAGGCGGGGGAGCCTGTAGACGAGGCGCATTTTGAGCGCCATCTATACTCCGCGGGACTGCCGGACCCGGATCTCATCATCCGACCCGGCGGGGAGCAGCGGGTGAGCAATTTTCTGCTGTGGCAATGCGCCTACAGCGAGTTCTATTTCTGCGATACGCTGTGGCCGGATTTCGACCGGGCGGCGCTGGACCGGGCGATCGTCGCCTATCAAAACCGTGACCGCCGCTACGGCGGCGTGAAGTGAGGAAAGCGTTTATGTTGCAAAGGATCTTGGTGGCAGTGATCGGCGTACCCGTGCTGATCCTCGCGCTGACCGTGGCGCCGATCTGGGGCGCCTTGGTGCTGTTGGCGGCGCTTTGCATCCTGGCCGCTCACGAGCTGATGAGCGCCGTTTGCCCGCCGGAGATCGCCCGGCGCTGGTGGGGCCGTGCGGCCGCGGCGGCGGTGTTCGTGCTGGTGGGGGTGTTTTTCCAGACGCCGGACTTTGCCGCCACGCCGCTGTCCGCCGTGATGCCGTTTTTTGCCGCGGCGCCGGTGATTTTGATCTTTGCCGCGGCGGTGATGCGCTACGGGAAAGAGGACGCGCTTTCCCTGCAGGATCTTTGCGCCATGTTGATCTCCGGCTGCGCGATCCCGCTGGCCTTCGGGTGCCTTTTGCAGCTGCGGGCCATGGAATACGGTGCCGGACTGGTGCTGATCCCGCTGGTGGCCGCCTTTTGCAGCGACACCATGGCGCTTTTCGGCGGCATGGCGCTGGGGCGGCACAAGCTGATCCCCCGCGTCAGCCCCAAAAAGACGGTGGAGGGCGCCCTCAGCGGTCTTGTGGGCGGCATGGTGGGCATGATCCTCTACCGCATCGTGTTCTTCCTTGTGACGGAGGTAGCGCTGAACGTGGCGTGGTGCGTGCTGCTGGGTCTTGTGGGCGCCCTGATGGGGCAACTGGGTGACTTGGTCTTTTCCTTCGTCAAGCGGCAGTTTGGCATCAAGGACTACGGGCGGCTGCTGCCGGGTCACGGCGGCGTGCTGGACCGGTTTGACAGCGTGATCTTTGCCGCGCCGCTGATCTGGATGATCGTCCGGTGCATCCGGCTTTATTGAGCAAGTGAGGGTTTCATAATGACAAAAACCATCTCCGTATTGGGCTCCACCGGCTCCATCGGCACCCAGACGCTGCAGGTGGCACAAGAGCTGGGGCTTCGCGTGGCGGCGCTGACGGCCGGCACGCGACTGGAGCTTTTGGAGCGTCAGGTGCGGCAGTTTCGCCCCGCGCTGGCGGTGCTGGCGTCAGAGGATGCCGCCGCCGAGCTGCGCCGGCGGATCGGCGATCTGCCGGTGCGCGTGCTGTCCGGGGCAGAGGGGCTGCTGGCCGCCGCCACGCTTCCCGAGGCGGACACGGTGGTGACCGCCGTGGTGGGCAGCGTGGGTCTTGCGCCCACGCTGGCTGCCATTGAACAGAAAAAGCGCATTGCCCTTGCCAACAAGGAGACGCTGGTATGCGCCGGGGAGCTGGTGATGGACGCGGCGGAGCGCTGCGGCGCGGAGATCGTGCCGGTGGACAGCGAGCATTCCGCCATTTTCCAATGCCTGCAGGGCTGCCGGGACCGGAGTGAGATCCGGCGGCTGATCCTGACCTGCTCCGGCGGGCCGTTCTTCGGCAAGAGCTATGCCGAGCTGGAGGCCATGACGCCGGAGGATGCGCTGCGCCACCCCAACTGGAGCATGGGCGCCAAGATCACGGTGGACAGCGCCACCCTGATGAACAAGGGGCTGGAGCTGATCGAGGCCATGCGTTTGTACCGTCTGCCGCCGGAGAAGGTGACGGCGGTGATCCACCGGCAGAGCATCGTGCATTCGCTGGTGGAATATCAGGACGGCGCCATGCTGGCGCAGCTGGGCACGCCGGATATGAAGCTGCCCATCCGCTACGCCTTCACGTGGCCCCATCGGGCGCCCTCGCCGGAGCCGCCGCTGGATCTGCTGCGCTGCGGTGCGCTGACCTTTGACGCGCCGGACACGGAGGCGTTCCGCTGCCTGCGCATCGCGCAGGAATGCGCCCGGGTGGGCGGCAGCGCCTGCGCGGTCATGAACGCCGCCAACGAGGAGGCGGTGCTGGCGTTTTTGCGCCGTGAGATCGGATTCAACGACATCCATCGCCGGATCGAAACGGCGTTGGAGCGTATCGAGGTGAAATATACGCCCACGCTGGCGGATATACTGGAAGCAGACCGCCGCGCCCGCGAGGTCGTGGCGAAACTTTGACCGGGGAGTAAAATATGATCTATATTCTGGCGGCGATCCTCATCTTCGGGGTGTTGATCGCGCTCCACGAGCTGGGGCATTTTCTGGCCGCCAAGGCCTGCGGCGTGCGGGTGAACGAGTTCGCCGTGGGCATGGGACCTGCGATCCTGAAAAAGAAAAAGGGCGACACGCTGTACGCGCTGCGGGCTCTGCCCATCGGCGGCTACTGCGCCATGGAGGGGGAGGACGAGGCCTCGGACGACCCGGCGGCGCTGAGCAATCAGGGCTTTTGGAAAAAGCTGCTGATCTTTGCCGCCGGCGCGGGGATGAATTTTCTGACAGGCCTTGTCATCATCTTTTTCCTCTACGTCGGCGCCGAGGGGTTCTACGTGGCGGATATCGTCGACCTGAACCCGGACTTTCCCCAG
>JAFTBL010000221.1 GCA_017455225.1 Oscillospiraceae bacterium | reverse complement strand
GTTGGAATAGAAGGGAAAAGCGCCGCCCCGCACGGCGGCGCTTTGGCTGCGGCTCGGGCGGTCACGGCCGGTCGGACAGGGAGAGGGAGGAGGGACGGTTGATCACCCTCATATTGTACTGCTTCACCAGCGCCAGATCCCGCTCCTGCAGGCGGATGATCTGCTGCAGCGCGTCGTTTTCCTCCAGCGGCTCCTTGGCGATCAGCGCCTTGATGGCAATAGGAGCGAAAAAGGGCGTGCTGCCGATGCCGGAGAGCATGCCCACCGCCGGCGTGTGGTTCTGCATGGGGTTGAGCATGCAGATATACATCCGCTCCGCCGGGTTGATCTGGTTGGTCAGCACCATATGGGTGATGGTGTCGTAGGGCAGCAGCTCACCGGTAAACAGGTGCTGGCAGCTCATGGGATCCTCCGCCGAGCGGATGCCCACGTACAGCGTGGCGTCGATATGCCCCGCCCGGGTGGAGGGGGCAAAACGCAGCAAAGAGCGGATCAGCCGATCCACCCGCCCGTCGTAATAGTACATATAGGCGGTGCTGCGGTCAAAATAGCCGCCGGAGGAGAGGGGGGCGCTCTCTACCTCGTAGTCCGTCAGATACTTCAGCTGCACGTCCAGCACCCGGGAAACAGCGTAGAGCGTCTCCGTGTCCAAAATCACCGCGCCGTTTTCATATTTGGAGACCGTCGCCTTGCTTTTGCCGATCATGGCGGCAAATTCCTCCAGCGTCCAGCCCTTTGCCCGGCGATAGTAGCGGATCCG
The DNA here is from genome assembly GCA_017455225.1 of Oscillospiraceae bacterium. The sequence goes on along the minus strand of JAFTBL010000221.1, from coordinate 1,853 downwards.
CCCGCCTACGTGCCTTGAAAAGTCATTCATCACGATCACCTCACGGCGGTCATTATAGTGGTCGCCGCCCCTTTTGTCAAGGAAAAGTTTCACACAGAGAAACAAACAGAAATATCGGTTTCATTTAACGAAAATATTAGTCCCTGTAATATGAACATATGTCTTAATGAAGAAAACAACTGTGGCCAAATTGTGAATTTTAACGGTGTAAAGCGTAAAGGTTTTTACAAACCTTGTGCAAAAAACAGAGAAAAACGGGATTGACATTCGTTTGCACTGCGCGTACAATATGACCAACCTGAATCCGGCGGGTTTTCAGGCAGGAAATGGAAAGGAGAGGCGACCATGAAGGGTACCATGCAGCGGATGAATACCGTGTACGCGGCGGCCTGTCAGGCGGACGCTTCTTCCTTCTGCGCTTTCATCGGTGTGCTGGCGGGCATCATCCTCGGGGTGGTGTCCGTTTTTTCTGCGCTGATCCTGGGGCTGCCCCTGCTGCACGTATCCGTGCTGGTATCCGTCGTACTGCTGCTGGTACGACTGATTTTCCAAATGCATCCGGAGGCAACAGAACGCTGCAACTGATCCTTGTGATACAGAAAAGCGGTTCCGCCCTCCCGGCGGGATCGCTTTTTGTATAATACGTTTGTTCTTAATGTTTGAAAGGAGAAACCAAGATGAAAAAAGTGCTCGCTTTTGTCATGGCTATGGTCATGACGCTTGCCCTCGTCGCTTGCGGCGGCGGCAGCACCACCACTCCCGACGACGGGAAGAAGCCGGATGACGGCCAGACCGCCACCCAGTCCGCCTTCAAGATCGGCGCCAGCGGCCCGCTGACCGGTGAAGCGGCGATCTACGGCAAGGCCGTGATGAACGCTGCCGCCATCGCAGTGGACGAGATCAATGCCAAGGGCGGCATCCAGATCGTGTTCAATCCGCAGGACGACGAGGCTGACGGCGAGAAGGCCGTGAACGCCTACAACACGCTGGTGACCTGGGGCATGCAGGTGATGATGGGCCCCGTGACCACCGGCAGTGCCATTGCGGCCTCCGCTGAGGCGTACAAGGATCGTATCTTCGGCCTGACTCCCTCCGCCTCCTCCGCCGACGTGACGGCTGACAAGGACAATATGTTCCAGGTCTGCTTCACCGACCCCAACCAGGGCACCGGCGCCGCGGACTACATGGCGGAGAATCTGCCCGGCAAAAAGATCGCGGTCCTCTACCGCAACGATGACGCTTACTCTCAGGGCATCCGCGATACCTTCGTTGCCGAAGCCGCTGCGAAGAATCTGGAAGTCGTGTATGAGGGCACCTTTACCAAGGATACTCAGACAGACTTTTCCGTCCAGCTGGGCAAAGCCCAGTCTGAAGGTGCCGACCTGCTGTTCCTGCCCATCTACTATCAGCCCGCCTCCCTTATTCTGGCTCAGGCCAAGAGCATGGATTACGCCCCTCTCTTCTTCGGCGTGGACGGCATGGACGGCATCCTGACCATGGAAGGCTTCGACACCTCCCTTGCTGAAGGCGTCATGCTGCTGACCCCCTTCGCTTCCGACGCGGAGGACGCTCTGACCAAGAGTTTCGTGGCAGAGTATCAGAAGCGGTTCGGCGAGACCCCCAACCAGTTCGCCGCCGACGGCTATGACACGGTTTACATTCTCTACACCGCCCTGACAGCTTCCGGCTGCACTCCCGATATGACTGCCGAGGAGATCTGCACCAAGCTGGTAGCTGAGCTTCAGAAAATGACCTATGACGGCCTGACCGGTTCGGGCATGACCTGGAGCGCTGCCGGCGAAGTCAGCAAGATGCCGGTGGCTGTGGTCATTCAGAACGGCGTATACGTTTCT
>JAFTBL010000220.1 GCA_017455225.1 Oscillospiraceae bacterium | reverse complement strand
GGCCACGCCGAAACGGTGCGGGTGGTGTTTGACGAAACGCGCATGAGCGTGGAGCAGCTGCTTGCCTGCTATTTTCTCACCGTGGATCCGCTGTCGGTGAACCGGCAGGGGGAGGATGAGGGGGTGCAGTACCGCACCGGCATCTACTACGCCGACGAAACGCTGCTGCCGTCCATCCGCGCCGCCGTGGCGGCGGAGGAGGCGAAGGCGGGTGCGCCGCTGGCGGTGGAGGTGCTGCCGCTGCGCCGCTTTGACCGCGCCGAAGAGTATCACCAGAAATATCTGGAGAAGAACCCGGCCGGCTACTGCCACATCCCCCGCCGGCTGATGCATTTGGAGGACGGTGCGAAATGAGCGTTGAAAACGGCGAGTGGATCATGCACGGCCTCTCCCGGGACGACCCCCGGCGGCTGAGGTCGGCGCAGGAGCTGGAGGCGGCGGTGATCGAGGCGGGCTTTCTGCCCCTGTTCGGCGGCGCCATCCCCGGCTTTTCCGTGGAGGAGCGGACGTTTGCCCCGGACTGGTGGAGCGAGGATCCCGCCCGGGATCCGTGGCTGTGGCGGCAGATCCTGGCCCGGCGGGGCAACGTGGCCTACGGCAAGTTTTTCGGTGGCCGGGCAGGCTTCATCGCGCCGGAGTATCTGCCGCTTTTTGCCAACGTCCGCCGGGACGGCTACGATTTCGACGCGCTGTGGGAGGACGGCAAGGCCCGCCACCGGGCCAAGAAGATCATGGATCTGTTCGGCGGCGGCGAGGAGCTGTTCTCCTTTGAGATCAAGCGCCTTGCCGGCTTCGGCGCGGAGGGGGAGAAGAACTTTGACGGCGCCGTTACGGCGCTGCAGATGCAGACCTATCTGGTCATCCGGGACTTCCGCTGCCGCACCAACAAGCGTGGCGCGCCCTACGGCTGGCCCATCGCCGTGTACTGCACGCCGGAGTCGATCTGGGGCTACGACGCCGTGACCGCCGCCTATGGGCAAACGCCGGATGAGTCCCGCGGCCTGCTGCGCCGGCGGCTGCGTCAGCTCTGTCCCGACGCTCCGGAAAAGGCGGTGGACGCCCTGATCGGCTGACCGGTCGTTTTGCCGGTTTTGAAGGATGAAAAGAAAAAACTTGCGTAATTGCTTGTTCTATGGTATAGTATCGTAATAAAGCATGGTATTGTGGCGGGCAAGCTGAAATTGTCTGCCATGCGCGCACATTTCGAGTTTTTTTGTTCTTGATTTTCCAAAGGAGACAAATTTCCAAAATGTTGCGGGAGAAGATCATATGAAATTTTCTCAAATGAAATATGCGCGTCCGGACGCGGCGGCGGTGAAGAAGGAGCTGGCGGAGCAGACGGAGCGTCTGCGCTCGGCGGCGAATTATGAACAGGCCCGCGCCGTGTTTCTGGAAATGGAAGAGAGCCAGAAGCACGTGCTGACGGCGCAGGAGCTGGCGACCATCCGCCATTCCATCGACACCCGCGATGCGTTTTACGACGGGGAAGTCAAGTTCTGGAACGAGTTTTTGCCCGAGCTGCAGGAGTACCGGCAGCAGTGGACGCTGGCCATGCTGAAAAGCCCCTTCCGGGGCGATTTTGCCGCAGAATTCGGCAATCTGATGTTCCTCAACGCCGAGATCGAGCTCAAGAGCTTCTCGCCGGAGATCATCCCGGAGCTGCAGAAGGAGAACGATCTGACCCAGGAGTATGAAAAGCTGCTGGCTTCGGCGCAGATCCCCTTCGAGGGCAAGACCTACACCCTGTCCCAGCTGACCCCGCTCAAGTCCTGCGCCGACGACGGGCGCCGTCTTGCCGCGTGGAAGGCGGAGGGGCAGTGGTACAAGGACAACCAGCCCCGGCTGGACGCCATTTACGACGAGCTGGTGCATTTGCGCCACGCCATGGGCGCCAAGCTGGGCTATGAGGGTTATACCACGCTGGGCTATTACCGCATGGGCCGCAACTGCTACACCCGCGACGACGTGGAGAAGTTCCGCGCCGCCGTGCGCAGCGATCTGGTGCCGGTGGCGGCGGAGATCTACCGGGCGCAGGCCAAGCGGCTGGGGAAGGAATACCCCCTGAGCTTCGCCGACGCCGCGCTGAAGTTCCGCAGCGGCAATCCCCGCCCGGTGGGCACGCCCGACGACATTCTGGCGCAGGGCCGGAAATTCTACGACGAGCTTTCGCCGGAGACGGGCCGGTTTTTCCGCGCCATGCTGGACGGCGAGCTTTTGGACGTTCTGTCCACCGAGGGCAAGCAGGCCGGCGGCTACTGCACCGCCATCCCGGACTATCGGATGCCCTTCATCTTCGCCAACTTCAACGGCACGCGCGACGACGTGGAGACCGTCACCCATGAGGCGGGTCACGCCTTCGCCTTCTGGATGAACGCCGACCGCATTCCCGACAGCACCTCCTGCCCCACTCTCGAGGGCTGCGAGGTACACTCCATGTCGATGGAATTCTTCGCGTGGCCGTGGGCCAAGCTGTTCTTCGGCAGCGATACGCGCAAGTTCCTCTACAGCCACCTAGCCGGAGCGCTGACCTTCATCCCCTACGGCACCATGGTCGATCACTTCCAGCATCTGGTTTTTGAAAATCCCGGCTGGACGCCGCGTGAACGCCACAACGCGTGGAAGGAGCTGCTCGGCGTTTATATGCCGTGGATGCGGCTTGACGGCGATATCCCCTTCTACGCCGACAGCGAAGGCTGGCAGCGTCAGCATCACATCTATTCCTCGCCCTTCTATTACATCGACTACTGCCTGGC
>JAFTBL010000219.1 GCA_017455225.1 Oscillospiraceae bacterium | reverse complement strand
GAAAACGCTTTACAGGCGTTCTTTTTCCTGCCGTATGAAACGGTGCCTGCGGCGGCGGTGTGAGCCCAGTTATAACCTGCACCTTCTTCGCAGGTGGGTTGTCTCCAGCCTGTTTCACTGCTTCCAACGTCCGGCCGCATACGGCAGCCGGGAGGCCTGCAAACCACATACTGATCCGACATCCCCTATAACCAAATGTGAGGATAAAAAAGGCCCGACACACGCCGCCCAGGATGGATGCCGGTGAGGCATCCACCCATAGTGTACCAGATGCGGCGGCAAAAAGAAAGGGGTTTTTGCCAAACCGGGTCAGGAATTTTCTTCCTCGTCCTCCATGATCTGCTCCATGAACAGGTCGTACACCTCGTTGAGCTCCTCGTCGCTGTCGGGGGTGACCAGATATTCCTCGCCGTTCTCAGTCACGGACTTGAGGATCACCATGCCGTAATCCTCGCTCTCCTCGTCGGCGCCTTCCTCCACAGCGGGGAAAAAGAGCATATAGGTGATCCCCTTATGCTCCAGCGCGTCCACGTATTCCAGCTCGATGTCGTTGCCCTCGTCGTCGGTGACGGTGACGAAGTTGGGGCCGAATTCGTCCTGCATAAGCGTGCCTCCTTCTCCTTGGTAGGGACATCATAGCCCAATCGCCGGGGAATTGCAAGACCTCCGTTCTGCTGTTTTTGCAAAAAGCGGTATAAATCCGGGCCGGGACGGGGTAAAATCATCGGTAAAGCGGGATTAGCGAAACGATACGGGTCGAAAGACGCCGGTTTTTCTCCTTGACAGACGTGGTAAAATAAAAACGAATTACAGCGCACGTGTGTCGCCGGAGGGAGAAAGCATCCGGCGGCGAAACCAGAAGGAGGTGCCCTGTGGCGGAAAACAAAAGCCGCGGCGCGGAGCCGGCAGATCGCCGGAGCGATGCAGGACGCGGGAAGAAAAAGAAACACACGGGACGGAAGGTGCTGTTCTGGATCGGCACCCTCTGTCTGGTGGGAATACTGACGGCGGCGATCTTCGTGGGGATCTTCCTCACCTACGTGAACCGGTCGCTGAAGGGTCACGTGGAGGTGGACGTGTCCGCCTATGACGCCTCCGTTTCCACCGAGCTTTACTACAAGGATCGGGAAACGGATGAGTTCGTCATGTACCAGACGCTGTTTCTGGATTCGGAGAACCGGATCTGGGTGAAGCTGGATCAGATCCCGGAGGCGCTGCAGAAGGCGGCTATCGCCATTGAGGACAAGCGGTTCGAGACCCACCACGGCGTGGACTGGATCCGCACCGTGGGCGCCATCCGCTATACGCTCACCGGCAGCGCGGTGCAGGGCGGCTCCACCATCACCCAACAGATGCTGAAAAACGCCACCGGCGACGATCAGAACACCGTCAAGCGCAAGGTGATCGAGATCTACCGGGCGCTGGCGTTCGAGAAGGAGCACGACAAGGACGAGATCATGGAGATGTACCTCAACCTCATCTACATGGGCGAGTCCTGCTACGGCGTGCAGACGGCGTCGGACACGTATTTCGGCAAGGACGTGTCGGAGCTGTCGCTGGCGGAGTGCGCCAGCCTGATCGCCATTACCAACAACCCCTCCATGTACGACCCGCTGATCAGCGACTGGACAAGGGAGAACAACCGCCGCCGTCAGGGCGACGTGCTGGACGCCATGCTGGAGCAGGGGAAGATCGATCAGGCGGCCTATGACGCCGCTGTCAGCGAGGAGGTCGTGTTCTCCGACGGTTATACCATTCTGGGCAACTACGTGGGCGAAAGGCCTCAGGAGGAAACGGAGCAGACCGACGAGACGCCCGCGCCCCACGCTGTCAACTCCTACTTCACCGATCAGGTCATCGACGACGTGATCGAGGCGCTGTGCCGCAAGTACGGCTATGACAAGAAAACAGCGGAGATCCGGGTGTTCAGCGGGTGCAAGATCTATACCACCCAAAATTACGCCTATCAGAAGATCTGCGAGGACGTGTTTGAACACACGGACTACACGGGCTATACCGACTCCGACGGCGTGCCGCTGCAGGCGGCCATCACGCTGATGGATCCCTTCACCGGCGAGGTGCTGGCCATGGTGGGCGGCACCGGGACCAAGCCCGGCGACCGCATCTGGAACTGGGCCACGGAGACCCGGCAGTGCGGCTCCGCCATCAAGCCCGTGTCCACCTACGCTCCCGCGCTGGACAGCGGCACCATCACCGCCGCCTCCGTCATCGACGACTACCCGATCCTGCTCAACGGCAGACCCTACCCCGAAAACGCCAGCGGCAGCTACGGCGGGCTGACCACCGTGCAGCAGGCGGTGGCCCGGTCGCTGAACACCTGCGCCGTGCGGCTGAACATGGAGTACGGCACCGCCAAGTCGTATAATTTCATGACGGAGAATCTGGGCTTTACCACCCTGTCCGTCACCGACTCCCAGCAGGTGGGCAACATGGCGCTGGGCGGTCTGACCGAGGGCGTCACCACCGAGCAGATGGCGGCGGCCTACGGCGCCTTCGTCAACGACGGCATCTACACCAAGCCCTACACCTTCTACCGGGTGGAGGACGCCAACGGCAAGGTGCTGCTGGAAAACGAGATCCAGTCCAACGTGGCCATGAAGCAGACCACCGCCTACCTCATGCGGGAGCTGCTGCAGGGCGTTATGGGCGCCACCGGTTACGAGGCCAGCTTTTCCGGCATGGACATCGGCGGCAAGACCGGCACCACCAACGACGAGCGCGACCGCTATTTCGTGGGCATCACGCCCTATTACTCTGCTGCCGTCTGGTGCGGCTATGAGTCCAACGAGCGGATCCACATTTACGGCAACCCCGCCGCCAACCTGTGGCGGCAGGTGATGAGTCAGGTGCACGCGGGGCTGGCCAACCCCGGCTTCCACAGCGCCACCGGGCTGACCACCGTCCGGGTCTGTGCCGACAGCGGCCTGCTGGCTACGGAGGATTGCACCCACGACGTGCGGGGCGACCGGACCCGCAGCGTGACGGTGGCGGCGGACACCGCGCCCACCGAGACCTGCACCATGCACAAAATGGTGAAGTACTGCACCGAGGGCAAGCACATTGCCACCGAGTTCTGCCCGGCGGACAAGGTGCAGGAGGCGGCCGTGCTGGACTACGACAGGGATCTCATCCCCGTGCCCGGCGCACAGGCTGACGACAAGGGGCGGATCGCCTCCATTGAGGCGCCGGACAACGAGTATCTTTTGAAGATCCTCACCGGCACGGAGGCGGAGGACACGCTGCTGTGCCCGGTGCATCGGGAGGTCACCAGCCAGAAGCCCACGGGCATCGAGCTCTATACGGTAGGCGAAAACGGCGAGCTGTCCCGTCTGACGGCCAGCACCATCCTTACGCTGCCGCTGAACGAGAGCCAGGAGTTCACCTGCCGGTTCCAGCTTCCCACGGTGAACGGCAAGCAGCTGCCCTCCTCGGAGAAGATGCAGCAGTGCCACTGGTCGCTGAGCAACGGCTCGCTGGCCACCGTCACCGGCACCGACATCTCCGGCTGTATCGTGCAGCCCCGCGCCGCCGGCTCCGCCACGCTGGTAGTGACGGTGAAGACCGACACCGGCTCGGAGTACACCGCCAGCGTCCGGCTGACATTCCAAAGCGGCGGCGAGGGCGGCGGCGGCGAGTCCGGCAACCCCTGACCGGCACCCGGTAAGAAACGCAGAAAACAGCCCCCGGCGGAATTGCTCCGCCGGGGGCTTAAATTGTCAAAAAACGGCTATGACGCCATTGTGACAGCATAGCCCCGGCGCCGTATCCCGCCGGGGCTTTTGCCGTGCTATTTTCGCAAAAGAGCCTGCCGCTGCCGGTAATCCGGCAGCCAGCGCTCCACCTCCGCGTAAAAGGCGGCGCTGTGGTTTTTGTGGCGGATGTGAGCCAGTTCGTGCACCACCACCGCCTCCACCGCCTGCGGTGGATAGCGCATCAGATACAGGGAGAAGCAGAGCCGGTTTTCCGCCGAGCAGCTGCCGAACCGCTTTTTGGCGGCTGTGATCCTTACGCCTGCGGGCGCCACACCCATCCGCCGTGCCCATGCTTCCACCAGCGGCGGCAGCGTCTTTTTTGCCTGCCGGCGCAGTGCCTCCGTTTCCGTCTCCGTCAGCGGAGGATAGGCCTGCCGGTGCTCCGCCTGGCGCGCCTGCTGCCGGGCGATCCAGTCCCGGTGCTGCTCGACAAAGCGGCGCAGTGCCGCCTCCGGCGCGCGGAGGGGGGCGCGCACCAGCACCTCGCCCTCTGCCGTCACCTGCAGCGCCACGGTGCGCCGCCGGGAGCGGATCACACGCCAGTCCGTCATGGCTCCACCCTCACAAAGCGGGGGCCCTTGTACCCGTCCCGCTCCACCGTTTCGTTCCACATGGCGGCGGGGCGCACCCACACGCCGCCCTCACCGTACAGCGCCCGGTAGACCACCATCGGCTCTCCGGTCTCACTGTGGCGGGCGGTGCAGATCAGCTGGTATTCGTTGCCCTTGAAGTGGCGATAGCGCCCGGGCGCAAGCTCGTCCATGGGTGTTCTCCTTTGCCGTGTACTGATAAAAACAGCATACCACGTTCCGGCGGAAAAGAAAAGCCCTTTGCCTTTTCTGCCAGGGCGGTATATAATCATGTTCAGCAGAATAGGTAGAAAGGGGGAGGGAGATATGATCCTTTCCACACTGTGCTATCTGCGCAATGACCGGGACGAATACCTGATGCTCCACCGGGTGAAGAAGGAGAAGGACGCCAACCGGGACAAATGGATCGGCGTGGGCGGCAAGTTCGAGCCCGGCGAGAGCCCGGAGGACTGTGTGCTGCGGGAAACCTATGAGGAAACGGGGCTGACGCTGACCGACTACCGCTACCGGGGTCTGGTCACCTTCGTCAGCGACCGGTGGGACACGGAGTATATGCACCTGTTCACCGCCACCGGCTGGACGGGCACGCCCCATTCCTGCGACGAGGGGGAACTGGTATGGGTGCCGCGGTCGCAGCTTTCCGCCCTGCCCCAGTGGGCGGGCGACCGCATTTTCCTCCGCCTTCTGGAGCAGGACGCGCCCTTTTTCTCCCTCAAGCTGCGCTACGCGGGCGAGACGCTGGCGGAGGCTGTCCTTGACGGGAAAACACTGTCGATATAAGGTGGACAAAAAAGACGGTCGAAGGTGGTTTCGGCCGTCTTTTATAGTCAAAACGACTAAAAACGTTCGCGTGTCATGTATAAATCGGCGAAAATCACAAAATCCGTTGACAAGACGGTCAAAAATTGATAAGATATGACCGAAGCCCCGGAAACGTTACCGGTAAGGTTTCCGAAGCACAGAGAAAGGGCGGTGGCGCACGTGACGATCAAGGACATCGCAAAGGCTTGCGGCGTCAGCGTCAGCACGGTGTCCCGCGTTTTGAACGAGAGGCCCGACGTCAGCGACGAGAACCGCCGCCGGGTACGGGAGTACATCGAGCGCAGCCACTATATCCCCAACAACTCCGCCCGCGATCTGGTGCGTACCAAGGCGGACGCGGTGGGACTGGTGGTGCGCGGCGTGGGCAACCCCTTTTACACGGTCATCATCCGCGCCGTGGAGGAGGAGGTCAACGCCGTCGGCCTCGCGCTGGTCATGCGCCAGATCGACGAGCGCGCCGACGAGGTGCGGTGCGGCGCGGAGATGGAACGGGAGAAGCGGCTGCGGGGCCTCATTTTTCCGGGCGGGCAGTTCAACTATACCGCCCACACCATCCGGGCGCTGACCGTGCCCTTCGTGTGCTGTGCCTTTGCCAACAGCTACGGCACCCTCCGGCCGGAGGAGTATTCCTCCGTATCCATTGCCGACGG
>JAFTBL010000218.1 GCA_017455225.1 Oscillospiraceae bacterium | reverse complement strand
CGCCACATTGCGGATCAGTTCCTGAATGAGCACGGTCTTGCCCACGCCGGCGCCGCCGAACAGGCCGATCTTGCCGCCCTTGGCATAGGGCGCCAGCAGGTCGATGACCTTGATGCCTGTTTCCAGCACCTCCGTGGCGGGCACCACGTCGGTGAAGGGGGGCGCACTGCGGTGGATGGGCAGGCGCTCCGCCGTGTCCACCGCGCCCTTGCCGTCGATGGGCTTGCCCACCACGTTGAACATGCGGCCCAGTGTGGCCTCCCCCACCGGCACCGACACCGGTGCGCCGGTATCCCACGCCTTGCAGCCCCGGGACAGCCCGTCGGTGGAAAAGAGGGACACGCAGCGCACACAGCCGTCGCCCAGCTGCTGCACCGTTTCCAGCACCACAGTATGATCCTCCGTCGGCACCTCGATGGCGTGGTACAGCTCCGGCAGATGCCCTGCCGGGAACTGCACGTCCACCACGGCGCCGATGATCCGTTTTACGATGCCCTGTTCCATAGCTACTCCTCATTCTCCCGCAGCGCGTTGGCGCCGCCTACGATCTCCGAGATCTCGGTGGTAATGGCGCCCTGCCGCGCCCGGTTGAGCTCCAGCTCCAATCGCTCGATCAGTTCCTCCGTGGCATCGCTGGCGGCGGTCATGGCGCTCATGCGGGCGGCGTGCTCGCCCATGCGGCACTCCCGCAGCGCGGCATAGACCCGGCAGGGAAGCTCCGACTCCACCAGCGCGTCCAGCACTGCCTCCGGCGAAGGCTCAAACAGATACGGCTCCGACGGCTCCGACGCTTCGGCGGCCGCCGGGAGCAGAGTGAGCTCGCCGGGGGTCTGCACCAAAACGGAACGGTACTGCTGGTACACAAGGCGCACCTCGTCGGCGCCGCCGGAAAGATACAGCTCCTTCAAAAGAGCGGTCAGCGCCTGCGCCTCCTCCGGCGCGGGGGCGTCGCCGCCCTCCAGCCGGCGCTCCACCGGCACTCCGGCGTCACGGATCGCGTCCGCGCCCCAGCGACCCACCACCCAGAAAAACACCCGCTCCGGGTCGGACTCGTACAGGGTGCGGGCATAGCGCACCAGCTCCTGATTATAATTGCCGCACAGGCCGCGATTGCCCACCAGCAGCACGCAGCAGATCCGCTTGATCTGCGCCCGGGGCTGCAGGAAGGGATTCTCATGCGCCGGCGAGGCGGCGCGGGCAGCGGACAGCATCTCCTGCTGGGCGGCCGCGTAGGCCGAAACGGCAGCGGCGCCGCTCTGTACCCGCCGCAGCTTTGCCACCGACACCATCTTCATGGCGCGGGTGATCTGCTGGGTGCTTTTCACGCTGCGGATGCGGGCGTGTATTTCACGGATACCGGCCGTTGGGCTCGCCTCCTCCCTGTTTTTATGCCGATGCCGCAAGGCTCGCGCAGCACGCTTCCACGGCGTCGTGCAGCTGACTCAACTGCTCGGCGCTCAGCTTGGCGCCGGAGCGGATGGCGTCGTACACCTGCCGGGCATGGGCGCGCACATAGGCAGTGACCTCCCGCTCAAAGCGGGGCAGCTCCTCCACCGGCAGCGCGTCGGCAAAGCCCTCGGCGGCGGCGTAGATCGCCACCACCTGATCCGCCGCGTCCACCGGCGCGTATTGATCCTGCTTCAAAAGCGCCGTCATCCGCACGCCCCGGTCCAGCGCCGACCGGGTGGCCGCGTCCAGATCCGAGCCGAACTGGGAAAACGCCGCCAGCTCGCGGTATTGCGCCAGATCCATCCGCAGACGGGAAGCCACCTGCTTCATGGCTCCGATCTGCGCCGCACCGCCCACACGGGACACGGAAAGCCCCACGTTGACGGCGGGCCGGACGCCCGCGTGGAAAAGGCCCGTTTCCAGAAAGATCTGCCCGTCGGTGATGGAGATCACGTTGGTGGGGATATAGGCGGAGATGTCCCCCGCCTGCGTTTCGATGATGGGCAGCGCCGTCATGCTGCCGCCGCCCAGCTCGTCGCTCAGCCGCGCCGAGCGCTCCAGCAGCCGGGAATGGAGATAGAACACGTCGCCGGGATAGGCCTCCCGCCCCGGCGGACGGTGCAGCAGCAGCGAGATCTCACGATAAGCCGCCGCCTGCTTGGAAAGATCGTCGTACACGATCAGCACGTCCCGCCCGGCATACATGAACTCCTCGCCGATGGCGGTGCCTGCGTAAGGTGCGATATACAGCATGGGCGCCGGCTCCGACGCGGCGGCGCACACCACGGTGGTGTAGGCCAGCGCGCCGTGCTCCTCCAGCTTCTTCACCACGCCTGCCACCGTGGACTCCTTCTGACCCACGGCCACATAGACACACAGCACGCCCGTTCCCTTTTGATTAAGAATGGCATCCAGTGCGATGGCCGTCTTTCCGGTCTGCCGGTCGCCGATGATCAGTTCGCGCTGACCGCGCCCGATGGGCACCAGCGCGTCAATGGCCTTGATGCCGGTCTGCAGCGGCACGCCGACGCTCTGGCGGTCCGGCACACCGGGGGCCGGGCTCTCGATGGGGCGGCTGGCCGAGGTCACGACGGCGCCCTTGCCGTCCAGTGGGCGACCCAACGCGTCCACCACACGGCCGATCAGCGCCTCGCCCACGGGCACCTGAATGATCCGCCCGGTACGGCGCACGGCGTCGCCCTCCTGCAAGGCAGCGTAATCCCCCAGCAGGACAACGCCCACACTGTCCGGCTCCAGATCCATCACCATGCCCAGAAGGCCGTCCTCAAAGACCAGCATCTCACCGGACAGCGCGCCGGCAAGGCCGGACACATGGCAGATGCCGTCGGACAGGCTGATCACCCGTCCCACCTGATAAACATCCAGCTCCTGCGGCAGCTCCGCAAGGCACCGGCGCAGGTCTTCCTCCCCGTCCTCCCCCACGGCGCGATCCGCGCTGCGGGAGGCCTGACACAGCCGCTCCAGCCGGTGAGCCACGGTGTCATCGTACACCGTGTCGCCCAGCGTCAGGCGCACGCCGCCCAGCAGCGACTCGTCCCTGCGCCATGTCAGGGACAGGGGCAGTTCCTCGCTGCCGGCAGTCTCCGCCCAGCAGCGGCGGACGGCGCTCTCCAGCGCGGCGCGTTCCCCGTCGGTCACGGGCTCCACGCTGGCCGCTTCTCCGGCAAGGGTGCCGGCACGGCGGGCGGACAGCACGTCGCCGGGCAAAAAGGTCAGCGCCTGTCCGATCTGCTCCAGGGCGCGGGCGTGCAGCGCGGCGCGGCGGGAGGCGTACTCCTCCGACTGCAAAAGGGTGGCGGCACGGCGGGTCGTCTCCTCCACCTGGCGGTGCAGGGTGCTTGACCTGAGCTGACGGCGCAGCTGGGCCTTACCCTCCTCCGCCTGCTGCAGTACGGCGTCCGTCTCCGCCCGGCACCGCCGGGCAGCGTCAGCCGCCGCCTCCTCCACAGCATGGCGGGACGCTTCTTTCAGCTCCGCCTGGCGCCGGGACGACGCGGCGGCCGTCTCCTCCGCCTCACGGCGCAGCTCCTGCGCCTTTTCGGGCGCGGCGGCGCTCTCCGCCAGCTCGCGGACGATCTCTTCCCGCCGCTGCTGCAGCATCCGGTGAGCCGGCTTGCGAAAAACCAGCCATACGCCGCCTGCCAGCAGCGCAAAATTGATCAGTGCGTATACAAGCTCCATCCTCGCACCTCCCGTCAGGGCAGCAGACGGTCCGCCAGCGCACGCGCCTGCTGATCCGTCTCACCGCCGGAGGGCGGCGCTTCCGCCTCCTGCCCGGCCTGCTTACGCGCCTCTGTCAGCGCGGCGGCAGCCTGCCGGTGCGCCTCCTGCAGCGCCTCGGACCGTTCACGGGCGCTTTGCGCGCGGCGCTCGGCCAGCGCGGCGGCTCCCTCGTCCAGACAGCGGCGCTCCGCCTCCTCCGCCTGCTGCTGAGCAGTCTCCCGCTCCTGCTGGGCGCGGCGGATCTCCTCCTGCGCGGCGGCATAGCGGGCGCTGCGCTGGTCCATGTGGCGCAGCAGCGGATCGAACAACAGCTTTTTCAGCGCCAGAAGCAGCACGAAAAAGCCGATCACCGTCCAGATGACTTCCGAAAGATTGATGCTCATGCCATCAGATCTTGCCGATCAGCATGAAGGCGATCAGAAGGCCGTAGATGGTCAGCGCCTCCATCAGGGCAAGGGACAGCAGCAGACTGGAGCGGATGTCGCCCGCCGCCTCCGGCTGACGGGCAATGGCCTCCATCGCCTTGGCGGCGGTGCGGCCCTGCGCCAGAGCGGAAAAGGCGGCGCAGACGGCGACGGCCAGCATAGCGGCCAGCGCAATGATTGCAGATTCCATAAGACAGTTCCTCCTTGAAAAAGATCGCAATGATCGTTGATTACTCCTCCGTGGCCTCTTCCACGTAGCTGGACAGCAGCATGGTGAACACCATGGCCTGAATGAAGCCGAACAGCAGGCTCAGCACCTGCATGATCACCGGCAGCAGCACGGGGAACACATGAGAGAGCTGCTCGGCCACCGTTTCCTCGCCGTAGATGTTGCCGTAAAGACGCAGCGCCAGAGAAAAGGGATGCACCACCTGCTCGATCAGGTTCAGCGGCAGCATCAGAAAAAACGGCAGCAGAAAGCTCTTGAGATACTTCGCCAGACCGCGGCGCCGGATGCCGGCGTAATGGGTGAAGAAAAACGCCACCACCGCCAGCCCCGCCGTGACCGACAGCCCGGAGGTGGGCACGGCGAACAGCTTGCCCGCGCCGGGCAGGAGCCCCGAATAATTGCTGACGAGGATGAAGATGAAAAAGGTGCCCATCACCGGCAGATAGCGCCGGGCGTTCTCGGGGCTGAGATTGCCGCTGAAAAAGCTGCGCAGCTTTTCCACCGCCAGCTCCGCCAGATTCTGCAGCGGGCCCGGCACGTCCCGCAGCCGGCGGGTGGCCAGAAACGACGCCAGCGAGATCACCGCGATGATGACCCACATGGTCACCACGCGGCCCGTGACCTCCAGCGGCCCGATGGAAAAGAGCACGCCGTTCACGTCCTCCATCACGCATCCTCCTCCTTCTGATCCTTCAGCCGGCGGGACATCCGCCAGCTCAGGCAAAAGCCCACCGCCGTCAGCCCCACGGCGGTGCCGATCAGCGCAGCCTCCCACCGCATGGGCAGCACGCCGCGCAGAAAATACACCGCCGCCAGCGCCGCCGCGTCGATCAGCGTCTTGCCCAGCGACGCCGCCATCACGGCGTTGGCCGACTCAGCCCGGGCTGCACTGCGCTGCACCGCAGCCCCCAAAAATGCAGCCGCGGCGCCCCATACGGCACCGCCCAGCGCACTGAAAACCATATCCGGCGAAAGCTCCATCGCCGCGCCTCCTGTCCGGGCGGCAGAGGCCTGCGCGCCCGCTGGTTTTTGATTGTTTATTGTACACGAAATCCGCTGCCGTGTCAAGCCGGGGCCATGCCTCCGACGCCGTTTATATTATGTAAACTTTTTTGCGGGAGGGGCGCAGTTTTTACTTGCATAACGGCGAAAAAAACGGTATAATAAACAGCGTCGATCTTTCCAGTTTCTCCCTGTTTACAGATGGTGAGGTGAACGCTCCGTGTATGACGAATCGGATTATCGGCTGGAATACTAACTCCGCCGCGCGGCGCGTCTGGAGCGTTCCCGCGCACGCCGCCGCGCCCAGCGCCGCCGCACCGGGGCGTTCCTTCTGTCGCTGGTGCTGATCGCAGCCATGGCAGTGGTGCTGCTGCTGCAGGGGAAAAACAACGCCGCGACGGAGGCGGAGGATCCGGCTCCGGCGGGAAGCAACGACGACCGCTCCTCCGCCGATCCCCTCTATCCGGAGCTGTACAGCAAGCTGGACGCCGACGGCGACGGCGTGGACGATTATCACGACATCATGCAGGGCGCCCGGGACTATATCGCCACCAAGCCCGTCTACAATGAAAACGGATACTACGATGGCGGCTATCCCGACGACGACACTGGCGTGTGCACCGACGTGATCGGCGCGGCTTTTCTGGCCGCGGGATACGACCTGAAGGCGCTGCTGGACGCGGACGTGCAGGCGCATCCGGAGTGGTATACCAACATCCGCTGGCCGGAGCCCAACATCGACTTTCGCCGGGTGATCAATCTGGATCATTTCTTCTCCCACAACGCCCAGTCCCTCACCTGCTCCCTGGCCGAGCCGGAGGAATGGCAGCCGGGAGACATCGTTGTATTCGGCGATCAGGAGCATATCGCCATCTGCTCCGACCGCCGCCGCAGCGACGGCATCCCGTGGATCATCCACCACGGCATGCTGGAGGAGGGGCCGGTGGAGGTGGACGCCATGAACCGTCACGAGGTCACCGGTCACTACCGCTGGAACGGCGGCTCGTGAGTGCGCGCTTTTCCGAAATCACACGCTTTGGCGCCGCGGAACGGATCGGTTCGCGGCGCCTTTTTCGCATAAGCTGGGCTAATAGCTACAATTTGGTTACAAGTTCCAAATTTTGTTGCTTTTCATTAAAAACATGGTATACTGTATGCAGCGGAACCGGAGTCCCGTTTTTTTGCGCGATTTCGGCTCCGTCCTCTTCACGGCGCAGGCCGTGCCAAATTTGACCGTATCGCTTCATCGGCGCATGAAGCGTTTTCTCTGCGGGCATGCTATGTCCGATAGATCGTAAGTGAGGTGCCTTGTTTTGACGCAGTATGTGATCCGCGGCGGCAAGCCGCTTTTCGGTGAGGTCACCATCAGCGGCGCAAAGAATGCCGCCGTTGCCATTATCCCCGCGGCACTGCTGGTGGACGGCGTGTGCCGCATTGAAAACGTACCTGAGATCAGCGATGTGACGCTGTTTTTCTCCATATTGGACGAGCTGGGCGCCAAGGTGCGTCTGGTAAACCGCCACGCCGTGGAGATCGACTGCCGCTCCATCCGCTCCACCCACCCCTCCTATGAGCTGGCGCGCCGTATCCGCGCCAGCTACTATCTGCTGGGCGCGCTGTTGGGGCGGTTCGGCGAGGCCACCGTGGCCATGCCCGGCGGCTGCGATTTCGGCGTGCGCCCCATCGACCTGCATGTGAAGGGCTTTACCGCCATGGGCGCGCAGGTCACCGAGGGTGGCTTCATCCACGCGGTGGCAAAGGACGGCCGCCTGCACGGCGCCAACATTTATATGGATCAGGTCAGCGTGGGCGCCACCATGAACGTGATGATGGCCGCCTCCTTGGCCGACGGTCTGACCACCATCGACAACGCCGCCAAGGAGCCACACATCGTGGATCTGGCCAACT
>JAFTBL010000217.1 GCA_017455225.1 Oscillospiraceae bacterium | reverse complement strand
GCAGCCGGCGTAGATGCTGGCGTGGTTTTCCTTGTCACAGATCATATAGTCGTGCCGGTCCACCAGCGCGGAGATGATGCCCACGTTGGACTGGAACCCGGTGCCGAAGGTGATCACGCCGTCCTTGCGCAAAAACTTCGCCAGCTCGGCCTCCAGCTCCAGATGCAGCTCCAGCGTGCCGTTGAGAAAGCGGGAGCCGGAGCAGCCGGTGCCGTATTTTTCCAGCGCCTTGATGCCTGCCTCCACCACCTCCGGATGGATGGTCAGCCCCAGATAGTTGTTGGAGCCCAGCATGATACGGCGCTTGCCCTCCATGATGACCTCCACGTCCTGCCGGGATTCCAGCGCGTGGAAATAAGGATACACGCCCTTTTCCTTCAGTTCGCGGGCCAGGGAGGGGTGGGTGCATTTTTCAAAAAGATCCATGGGAAATTTGCCCCTTTCGGTCGAATCGACATGATACCTCATTATATCCGCCCCGCCGCTGTCTGTCAAATAAATGATGGGTGGCGCGTCTATTTTTCCAGATACGCCAGCAGCGCCAGAAAGCCCTTGGTGGCAGCGGCGGCGCCCGCCACGATCACTGCGATGGTCAATCCCGTCATACGTTCGTCCTCCTTTGGTGTGATGAGGACAGTATACGGGACGGGCAGTCCGAAAAAACGGACAGATCAAAGATACAGCTTCCGGGTCTCGTTGTAAAACCGCACGATGTCGTGGAGCATCTCAAACTGGGTAAAATCGTTGTTGTAGGCCACGTTGATCTCCCGCGTCATGCTCAGGTTCTCCACCGGCAGCACGGCGATTTTGCCCTTTTTCAGCTCGTCCAGACACACGCTGCGGGCCAGCACCGACACGCCCAGATTGCGCCGGATCAGATCCTTGATGGTGGCCATGTTGTCCACCTCCAGGATCACGTTGAACTCGTCCAGACTCATGTTGTTGCTTTCCAGATGGGCCTGAAACAGGTTGCGGGTGCCGGAGTCGGGCAGGCGGAGGATCATCCGCTCCTGCTTCAGCTCCTCCAGCGTGACCATGCTTTTTTGGGCAAAGGGATGGTCGGTGGCCACCGCCAGCACCAGATAGTCCGTGTCCAGCAGCAGGTGGTGGATGGCGGGGTCGGCGATCCGCCCCTCGATCACGGCAATGTCCAGCTCGTAGCTTTTCAGCATGGTGCACAGATTGCTCACCGTGTCGGTGATCATCTTGATGCTCACGTCGCCCCGGCGGGCGCAGTATTTGGCCAGCGTCTCGGCGATGGGGTTGCTCTCCGCCGTGTGGGTGATGCCCACGGTCAGGTGCTGCATCTCGGCGGCGGCGTCGCTGATCTTTTTCTGCAGGTTGCTGTACAGCGCCACCTCCTTTTTGCCGTAGTCCACCACACGCTCACCCTGCCGGGTCAGCACCAGCTTGCCGTTGATGCGCTCAAAGATCCGCACCCCCAGCTCCTGCTCCAGCGCCCGGATGTGCTGGCTCACCGCCGGCTGGGTGATGGAGAGCTTTGCCGCCGCTTTTGTAAAATTCCGGCATTCTTCCACCGCCAGCAGCGTATAGATCTTCTGATCTACCATATGACACCACCATTACAAAAATTTATAATTCCGAAAAGAAATGTAATTTGACATTATGGATTTCTTGGATAGAATAGTAACATCCTTTGGATCACCTGTCAAGGATCATTGCCTGTAAAAACGGATGATTTATGTCGGCTTGCACCATTGGGCACAGGCAGTCTGACAGGAAGCAATAATAAAAAATACTTATGATACCAAAACGAAGAGTATCGGGGAGGGATCTGTATGCCTTTGCTGACACAGTACATGAGCAGTCAGTTTTCGTGGCTGCAGCTGCTGGATTTTGCGCTGCGGCTGCTGGTGGCGTGCGCCTGCGGCGCCTTCATCGGCTTTGAGCGCACCAGGCGGTTGAAGGAGGCGGGCATCCGCACCCACGTGATCGTGGCGTGCGCCTCGGCGCTGTTTATCATCGTGTCCAAATACGGCTTTGCCGACCTGACCTTTCCCGACGGCGCCGTGTTCAACGGCACCCGGGGCGCCGACCCTGCCCGTATCGCGGCGCAGGTGGTCAGCGGCATCAGCTTTTTGGGTGCAGGCGTGATCTTCAAAAACGGCAGCACCGTCAAGGGGTTGACCACCGCCGCCGGCATCTGGGCCACCGCCGCCATCGGGCTGGCCATCGGCGCGGGGATGTACGTCATCGGCCTGTTCGCCACGGTCGTGGTGGCCGTGGTGCAGATGGTGATGCATAAATTTACCGTGGGCGCCGACGCTTACGGCACCACCACCCTGGTGTTCACCGTCCGGGACGAAACGGATATCTACGCCGTGCTGAACCCGAAACTGAAGGATTGGGGCGCACAGATCACCGAGAGTCAGGTCAACCGCAGCGGCAAGGGATTGCTGGAATACACCCTCACGCTGCGCACGCTGCACGCCATCAGCTTTGAGGATGTGGACGCCATCGTCCGCAACAATCCGGAGATCCTGTCCGGCAGCAACCAGTCCATCAAGTAACAGCAGAATAAAAAACTGCCGCAGGGGCAAGAAGGCTCCTGCGGCAGTTTTTTTGCGCCTGCGGCTTGTTCTGGCGGGCGCCATCGTGTACAATAGGGAAAAACGAGGAACGGAGCAACGGATATGAGCCACGTGATCGAGATCACCGATTTTCAGACGCCGGAGCTGGACGCCTACGCCCGGCTGACGGAGCGGCAGCTGCTGGGCCGGGATGAAAAGGCGGAGCCCGTCTTCATTGCCGAAAGCCCCAACGTGATACTGCGTGCGCTGGACGCCGGCTATGAGCCTTTGTCGCTGTTGATGGAGCGCAAGCACATCGAGGGCGCCGCCCGCGACGTGGTGGCGCGCTGCGGCGACGTGCCGCTTTACACCGCGGAGCTGGACGTGCTGACCAGGCTCACCGGCTATCCGCTGACCCGGGGCGTGCTGTGCGCCATGCGCCGGCGCAGCCTGCCGTCGGCGGAGGAGGTGTGTCGGGACGCCCGGCGGATCGCTGTATTGGAAAACGTGATGAACCCCACCAATGTGGGCGCCATCTTCCGCTCCGCCGCCGCGCTGAATATGGACGCCGTGCTGTTGACCTCCTCCTGCTGCGATCCCCTGTATCGCCGCTCGGTGCGGGTGAGCATGGGCACCGTGTTTCAGGTGCCGTGGGCGTTTTTGCCGCCGGGGTGGGAGGAAGACGGCCCGGCACTGCTGAGCTCGTGGGGCTTCACCACCGCCGCCATGGCGCTGCGCAGCGACGCGCTGGCGGTGGACGATCCCCGTCTTACCGCGCCGGAGCGGCTGGCCATCGTGCTGGGGGCGGAGGGGGACGGCCTGCGGCCGGACACCGTGGCGCGGTGCGACTACACCGTGCGCATCCCCATGTCCCACGGGGTGGACTCGCTGAACGTGGCGGCGGCCAGCGCCGTGGCCTTCTGGCAGTTAGGCCGCAGATAAAAAAGACTGATCCTCCTTCACAGGAAGATCAGTCTTTGTGACTGTCAAAAAACG
>JAFTBL010000216.1 GCA_017455225.1 Oscillospiraceae bacterium | reverse complement strand
TATTCGTCCATCCGCTCCATGATCTCGTCATAGTTTTCCTGCGTGATGGGCGGATCGTCCATATCCCGCAGCGCCAGCTCCTGCGCCAGGATCTCAAAAAACGTGGCGTCCTCATAGGCCATGATGGCCTCGTGGATCCCGCCCTCGGCAAACGCCTTGGAGGGAATCAGCTCCCCCTCGTACAGCTCCACCAGCGGCGCCATGCCGTGGCTGAGGCAATAGGAGAACACCCGGCTCTCTACCTCGTCATACTCCCGGATGCGGTCATCGCCCCGGGTGGAATTGAGCACCCAGTTCCCGATATACACCAGATCCAGCAAACGCCGGAACTGCTTTCCAGTCAGCTTGATCTCCACGCTTCCACCTCCCCGCGGATCCTGTCGCATGACATTATAGCACAGCGCCGCACAAATTGCTACAGAAAAAAGCCGCCATTTCGCCCAATTTTTAACTTGTATCCCACCGGACGCCATAGTATAATTAATGAGTTAGCGTATGATGTGCAAAAGGAGGCTGCATATGGACAGCAGAGCCGTGGGCGTGTTCGACTCCGGGCTGGGCGGGCTGACCGCCGTGCGCCGGCTGCGAGCCATCCTCCCCTCTGAAAACATTATATACTTCGGAGACACGTCCCGTGTCCCCTACGGAGGAAGATCCCGGGAAACGCTGCTGAAATTTGCCCGGCAGGACGTGCATTTCGTCCGCTCCTTCGACATCAAGGCCATCCTCGTGGCCTGCGGCACTGTGTCCACCAACGCGCTGCCGGTGCTGCAGCGGGAGAACGATCTGCCCATCGTGGGCGTGGTGGAGCCTGCCTGTCGCCGGGCCGCGGCACTGACCAAAACCGGCCGGGTGGGTCTGATCGCCACCGCCGCCTCCGTCCGCACCGGCACCTATGAAGACGCCATCCGTGCCATCGACGGCAGCGTGGAGGTGATCTCCAAGGCTTGCCCGCTGTTCGTGCCGCTGGTGGAAAACGGGCGCTTCCGCCCCGGCGACACGGTGGTGGAAACCGTGGCGCGGGAGTATCTGGCGCCGCTGAAGCGCGCCGGGATCGACGTGCTGATCCTGGGCTGCACCCACTATCCCCTGCTCTCTGACGTGATCGGCACGGTCATGGGGCCGGAGGTCACGCTGGTGGACGTGGGCGCCGAGTCCGCCCGGGAGGTGCGCACCCTGCTGCAGCAGCACGACGCGCTGGCGCCGGAACGGCAGGGTCAGGCACAGTTTTTCGTCAGCGACCGGCCGGAGGATTTCGGCACGCTGGCACAGCAGTTTTTGACCCACCCGGTATCCGCCGTGGAGCAGGTGGACATTGAGAGGTACTGACGCCGTGGACTATCCCGTTGCCGTGACCGTGACCACACGGACGGAGGAGGAAACGCTGCGCTTTACCGGCAGCGGCACGCTGCAGCAGGAGGGGTCGTCGCTCCACCTGCACTATACAGCCCCCCGGCCGGGAGAGGAGCCTTTGGTTTCCGCCGTGCATCTGTGGGCAGGGCGGGCGCTGGTGGAATCGCAGAGCCTGCGCCTGCTGCTGGATCCGAAGCGCCGTACCCGCGCCCTGCTGAAAACGGCGGAGGGCGCGGCGCCGCTGGAGGCGCAGACCCATCGCGCGGCATGGCGCTGGGACGGGCAGTCCGGCGCCGTGGAGCTGCACTATACGATCTGTTCCGGCGGCCGGGCGCTTGACACGCTGCGCCTTACGCTGGAGCTTACATTACAAAGGAGAGAACCGACATGAACATGATCCAAAGCGCCAAGGAGCAGGTGCTGACCCTGACGCAGAACGCATACCGGCAGGCGGTGGCCGCCGGACTGCTGCCGGATGGCGTAGAGCTGATCCCCGCGGTGGAGATCCCCAAGGACGCCGCCAACGGCGACTACACCACCACCTACTGTCTTGCCGCCGCCAAGGCCATGCGCAAAAACCCCCGGGAGGTGGCGGCCGTCCTCACCGGGCAGATGACGCTGGAGGGCAGCTACTTCACCTCGGTGGAGATCGCCGGGCCCGGCTTTTTGAACTTCCGGCTGGGGCCGCAGTGGTATGCCGACACCGTGGCCGCCATTGAGCGGGAGGGCGACGACTACGGCGCCAACGACTCGCTGGCGGGGCAGCGGATCATGGTGGAGTTCGTTTCCGCCAACCCCACAGGCCCCATGCATATGGGCAACGCCCGGGGCGGTGTACTGGGCGATACGCTGGCGTCCGTGCTGGCCAAGAACGGTGCCGACGTGTGGCGCGAGTTCTACGTCAATGACGCCGGCAACCAGATCGAGAAATTCGCCAAAAGCCTGGAGGCCCGTTACCTGCAGCTGATCCGGGGCGAGGACGCGGTGGAGTTTCCGGAAGACGGCTATCACGGCGAGGACATCAAGGTGCTGGCCAAGGCGTTTTATGACCTTCACGGCGAGGAATACCTTGCCTGCGACGAGGCCCGGCGGCACGAGGCGCTGGCCCGGTTCGGTCTGGAGCACAACATTCCCAAGATGAAAACCGATCTGGAACGCTACGGCATCCGCTACGACCAGTGGTTCTTTGAGTCCTCCCTCCATGAAAGCGGCTACGTGGCCGACACCGTGCAGGCACTGACAGACATGGGCTATACCTACGAGCAGGACGGTGCGCTGTGGCTGGCCACAGCCCGCATCCTCACCGAAAGCCTGCGCAAGGCAGGCAAGAGCGAGGAGGAGATCGCCCGGCTGGAGCTGAAGGACGACGTGCTGCGCCGGGCCAACGGGTTTTACACCTACTTCGCCGCGGACATCGCCTATCACCGCAACAAATTCGCCGTCCGGGGCTTTGACCGGGTCATCAATATCTGGGGCGCCGACCACCACGGCCACGTGGCGCGGCTGAAGGGCGCCATGGATGCGCTGGGGCTCAACGGCACCGGGCGGCTGGACATCGTGCTGATGCAGCTGGTGAAGCTGGTGGAGAACGGCGAGGTGGTACGCATGAGCAAGCGCACCGGCAAGGCCGTCAGCCTGACGGATCTGCTGGACATGGTGCCGGTGGACGCCTGCCGCTACTTCTTCAACGCCAAGCCGGAGAGCCAGATGGAGTTCGATCTGGGTCTTGCGGTGCGGCAGGACAGCGAAAACCCGGTGTACTACGTGCAGTATGCCCACGCCCGGATCTGCAACCTGCTGAAAACGCTGGCCGCCGAGGGCTATCAGGTGCCTGCCGCGGCGGAGGCGGAGCTCTCCCTTCTGCAAAGCGGCGAGGAGTTGGCGCTCATCAAGGAGCTGGGGCGCTACGGCGAGGTGGTAGCGCTGGCAAGCCGGAGCTACGACCCCAGCCATATCAACCGCTACCTCACGGAGCTGGCCGCCGCCTTCCACAAATTCTACAACGCCTGCCGCATCAAGGGCGAGGCGGAGAACGTGCTGCTGGCCCGGCTGAAGCTGGCGGACACCACCCGCTCCGTGCTGAAAAACGCCATGACCCTCATCGGCTGCACCGCACCGGAGAAGATGTGACGAGACACAAAAAATCCTGCCCCGTGGGGCAGCACTCCATAAGGGAGGTGCTTTGAGGCAGGTTTTTACCGGCTAAAAAGGATATGAAAGCAGGCGTGACCGCAACGGTCACGCCTGCTTTGCATCTCTATTCCGGATTTTGGGGGGGCAAAATCCAATGCTCGCTAGCTAGAACCGTGGACAGAGTTGTGCTCGCCAAAGGCTTCCCCTTGAGGGGAAGCTGTCAGCCGTAAGGCTGACTGATGAGGTGGCTTTCCGCGTTTACTCAATACCCGCCAGGCCGAGCCGCCTCAAAAGGTCAGCACACACACCATCGAAATTCCTGTTGACGTCGTTATTGGAATAACGCACGATGGTGATTCCACGCTGATTCAGAGCATTGTCTCTTTCCCGATCGGCAGCGGCGCCCTCGTCCTCATAGTGCTGTGAGCCGTCCAACTCGATCGCGAGTTTAGCCGAGGCACAATAGAAGTCCACAATGTAATGGCCGATGACCTTTTGCCTGTTGACCGTAACAGGAAGCTGTTTTAAAAAGTCGTACCAGAGGTGTCGTTCCTCCTTCGTCATCTCGAGACGAAGCTTTTGTGCGTTTCTTTTTAACATGGGGTTATTTGTTTGATTCAAGGATTTCCACCTCATCCGTCACGGCTGCGCCGTGCCACCTTCCCCTCAAGGGGAAGGCTTTTTCTGCCCTCAGGATATTATCCGCAAACTGG
>JAFTBL010000015.1 GCA_017455225.1 Oscillospiraceae bacterium | reverse complement strand
TGTTGCCATTTTGTAACTTTTTGAGTATAATGTTGCATAGAGTCGAAAACCGCCGCCATGCAAGGGCGGCATGATAGAAGGAGAACAGGATGATCCGGCTGAAGGACGTTGCGAAAACGTACGATAACGGCACACAGGCGCTGCAGGGCGTCTCGTTTACCATAGAGGATGGGGACTTTGTGTTTCTGGTGGGGCCCTCCGGCTCCGGCAAATCCACCATCATCAAGATCCTGACCGGTGAGATCATCCCCACCGACGGTCGGGTGATGATCAACGGGTTCAACATGAATCTGATCTCAGAGCGGCAGATCCCCCTGATGCGCCGCACACTGGGCGTGATCTTTCAGGATTTCCGCCTGATCCCCAGCCGGACGGTGTTTGACAATCTGGCGCTGGCCATGCACGCGGTGGGCGCGCCCCGGCGGGAGATCGCCGAGCGCATCCCCTACGTACTGGAGCTGGTGGGTCTTGCCGACAAGGAAAAACGCTACCCCGACGAGCTTTCCGGCGGCGAGCAGCAGCGCGTGGCCATTGCCCGGGCGCTGGTGAACAACCCCAGCACCATCGTGGCAGACGAGCCCACCGGCAATCTGGATCCTGCCCGCTCGCTGGAGATCATGACGCTGCTGGAGCGCATCAACGCGCTGGGCACCACCGTGGTGGTGGTCACCCATGAGAAGGGCTTGGTGGAGCAGTTCGACAAGCGCGTCATCATGATCGAGGGCGGCGTGCTGGCAGGGGATCGCATGGGCGTATACGAGGTGGGGAAATGAGACATAATTTCAGCTATTTTGCCCGGGAGGGCGGGCGCAATATGTTCTCCCACGGCTTCATGTCCTTTGCCGCCATCGGCATCACGGTGGCGTGCCTGCTGATCATGGGCACGTTCTCTCTGGTGGCGTACAATGCCAACGAGAATTTGAAGGATCTGCAGCGCGAGAACGCGGTTCTGGCTTTCGTGGACGAGGCGCTGACCGAGGAGGAGGCCCGCAGTCTGCAGCCGCGCATCGCGGCGCTTCCCAACGTGAGAGACTGCACCTTCGTGTCCCGGCAGGAGGCGCGGGACAACTACGTGGCACAGTATGACGAGGACGATCTTTACAGCGATCTGGATCCGGAGATCTTCCGCCACCGCTTTGTGATCCATCTCACGGATCTGGATCAGATGGGCGCCACGGTAGCGGCGCTGCGGGGGATGGAGGATGACGGCATTGTCAAGGTGCGCGCCGACGAGGACATCTCCAACGGCTTCCTCACGGTGCGCAATATCGCCGGCGTCATCAGCATCGCCCTGATCGCCGTGCTGCTGATCGTGTCGGTGTTCATCATCTCCAACACCATCAAGCTGACCACCTTTGACCGGAAGGACGAGATCGCCATCATGAAGATGGTGGGCGCCACGGACGGCTTTATCCGCTGGCCCTTTGTGTACGAGGGACTGCTGCTGGGGTTTATCAGCGCGGTGGTGGCCTTCGCGCTGCAGTGGCTGCTCTACCGCGCCATTGCGCAGGGGATCGCCGCCTCGGATACGCTGCAGCTTCTGCGGGTGGTCACCTTTGACAAGATCTGGATGCCGGTGGCGCTGGCCTTCCTGGTGGTAGGCCTGGCCGTGGGCGTAGGCGGCAGCCTGATGGCAATCCGCCGGTTCCTGCGGGTGTGAGAAAGGGGCGTTTATGAAAAAGCGTATTTATACCGCATTGCTGGCGCTGGCCATGCTGCTTGGCATGGTTTGCTTCCCGCGCTCTGCCGCGGCGGACAATCTGGGCGACCAGCTGAAGGAAACGCAGGCCAAGGCCGCAGAGCTGAAGCAGCAGCTGAAGGACGCGCAGGCCAAGGAATATGACGCCGTGTACCAGAAGAACCTGCTGGACGAGCGCAACAACGTGCTTCTGTCCCAGATCGACGTACTGACCGCCCAGATCAGCGAGACCGAGACGCAGATCGAGCAGACACAGGCGGAGGAGCAGGAGCAGTACGAGCTGTTTTGCCGACAGGTACGGGAAGAAGAGGAACGGGGCACCGTGTCCTACTGGTCGGTGCTGTTCAAGGCCACCAGCTTTGCCGATCTCCTGAGCCGGCTGGATTTTGTCAACGAGGTCATGGACTACGATCAGTCCGTCATTGACTCGCTCCGTCAGACCCGGGAGACGCTGTCTATCCATCAGGAGGAGCTGGAGACCCATAAGACGGAGCTGGAGGCGACCCGGGCGGAGCTGGAGGAGGAGATCGCCGCCGCCACCGCCGTCGTCCAGCAGTATGCTGCGGACGCAGCGGCCGCCAAGAAGCTGTACGATGAAATGGAGGCGCAGGCCGCCGCCATTGAGAAGAAGATCAAGGAGGCGGAGGAGGCGGCGCGGCTGGCCAATCTGCCCGGCGGCGCCGGCGGCTACATCTGGCCTACCAATGTGACGCGGCTGATCACCTCGCCCATCGGCTACCGCAGCGCGGCGTCCACCAACTACGTCGGCACCACCAACCACACGGGCGTGGATATCGGCGCTCCGTGGGGCAGCAACATTCTGGCGGCCAAGGCCGGCGTGGTGACCATCGCCAGCTACGGCTGGAACGGCGGCTACGGCAACTATGTGGCCATCACCCACGGCTCCAACAGCACCTATACCCTGTACGCCCACATGAGCACCGTCCTCGTGTCCGAGGGTCAGACGGTAACGCAGGGGCAGGTCATCGGACTGGTGGGCTCCACCGGCAATTCCACCGGCCCCCACATCCATTTCGAGGTACATGAAAACGGGCTTTTGATGAACCCGCTGGACTATCTGCCCGGCTATATCCGCTACGATTGGTAAGCGGCGGCCAAAGCTGTATAATCCTCCCTCCCGCGCCATACACTGGTGCGGGAGGGATTCTCTATGCTGGGCTATTTCTTGTGGAAACCGGAGGGTCGCCCCCGGGTGGACGTGACGGTGCGCCGGGTGGGCGCCGCACGGTTTTGCTGTGTTACGGCGCAGGGCACTGCCCGCCGGGTGGAGCGCCGGGTACTGCGCACGGTGAAAAAGCTGCACGGGCAGGGACTGCGCCGCTGTGTCACGGCACCGGGCTGGCCGGACGCATGGCGGGGGGACGTGCGCCTGCTGGATGATTTGGCGCTGCGCCGGGCGCTGCTGCCCCAGCTGCTGGACAAACTGTGCGCCCAGCGTTCCGTGGATCTGACGGGCGGGGCGACGCTGTTGTCGGCACCTGCGCTGTCGCCGGAGGTGCAGCAGGCGGCGGAGCTGCTGGCACGCCGCAGCCGCTATCTCATATTGGCTTTGCCGGATGCGGCGCCGCTGCAGCGTTTTCTGTGGCAAAGATACGGCCTCTCCGCCGGGCAGGAGGCAGGCCGGTATCCGGCGGTGCAGGTGTGTTTCGACATGCCGTGCTGTCCGGCGCCGGCCCTGTTGCTGGGGCCGGAGGGCGCCCGGCGTCAGAGCGTGCGCTATGCCCTGCCCGGGGCGTGGGAGCAGCGGCTTGCGCCGTGGAGCGTCACGCCGGAACTGGTGAGCGCGCTTTGGGCCGGCGGCGCCCTGCAGACGAAGGAGATCCGGGTAGATGGCTTGGGAACCAACGCTTGACAGGGGGGTGGAAACTCACTATAATGCAATGTGATGTACTATAACCAATCGTTGTGCCGCCACGCCAGGCGGCAGGCGAAGGAGAAAGGATCGCAGGATATGGTAAAAGAGTTTAAAATGAGCCGGGAGCGGTACGACGAGCTGAAAAAAGAACTGGATTACAGCAAGACCACCCGCGCCGACGAGATCGCAGAGCTCATCAAGGAGGCCAGAGGCTTCGGCGATTTGAGCGAGAACAGCGAATACGACGAGGCGAAGAATGAGCAGGGCAAGCTTTACTCCCGCATTGCCGAGCTGGAGGATATCCTGCTCCACGCTGTGATCGTGGACGAGGCGGAGGATTCCGACAAGATCTCCATCGGCTGCCGCGTGACGGTGACCAATCTGGCCAACGGGCAGGCTCTGCCGCCTTACCGCATCGTGGGCTCACAGGAGGCGGACGTGATGAGCCGCGCCGTCAGTGAGGATTCCCCCTTCGGCAAGGCGCTGATGGGCGCCAAGGTGGGCGATGAAGTCAACGTGGAGGCGCCCCGGGGCGTGATCCGTTACCGCGTCGACGCCATCGAGCGCTGAAGCCCGTTATACGAAAGGAGAAGCCGTGTATGGCAGAGCATAACAACCAGCCCCAGCAGGAATTGAGCGAGATCCTCCGCATCCGGCGCGACAAGCTCCGCGCCCTGCAGGAGGCGGGGCAGAACCCCTTTGAGATCACCACCTACGACGTGACCCATCACGCCCGTGAGATCAAGGACGATTTTGACGCGCTGGAGGGCAGCACCGTGTCCGTGGCCGGCCGGCTGATGAGCAAGCGGGGCATGGGCAAGGTGTCCTTCTGCGACCTGCAGGACAAGTCCGGCCGCATCCAGATCTACGCCCGCAGCGACGAGATGGACGAGGAGGCCTACGAGCGGTTCAAAAAGTACGATATCGGCGATATCGTGGGCGTCAAGGGCGATGTGTTCCGCACCCAGCGGGGTGAAATGAGCGTCCGCGCCCGGGAGATCACACTGCTGAGCAAGTCCCTTCAGCCTCTGCCGGAGAAGTTTCACGGTCTGCAGGACAAGGAACTGCGCTATCGCCAGCGCTACGTGGATCTGATCGTGAACCCGGAGTCCAAGCGCAATTTTGAGATCCGCAGCCGGTTTGTCTCCTTCCTGCGCCGCTATCTGGAGGATCGCGGCTTCATGGAGGTGGAGACTCCCGTGCTGAACACCATTGCCGGCGGCGCCAACGCCCGCCCCTTTATCACCCATCATAACACGCTGGATATCGATATGTATATGCGCATCGCCACCGAGCTGCACCTGAAGCGGCTGATCGTGGGCGGCATGGAGCGGGTGTTCGAGGTGGGCCGCATCTTCCGCAACGAGGGCATGGACACCAAGCACAACCCGGAGTTTACCACCTGCGAGCTCTATCAGGCCTTCACCAATCTGGACGGCATGATGGACATTCTGGAGGGCATCATCTCCGGCGCCGCCATGGAGATTTTGGGCACCTATCAGGTCAAGTGGCTGGGCAACGATATCGATCTGACCCCCTCCTGGCGCCGTGTTACCATGGCCGATGCCGTCAAGGCCGTCACCGGCGCGGACTTCATGGCCTGCGAGGGCGACGCCGACGCCGGCGTGGAGCTGGCCAGGAGCGTGGGCGTGGACATGGAGGGCGTGGATCACACCTGGGGCAACGCCCTGTACGAGACCTTCGACCAGAAGGTGGAGGAGACGCTGGTCCAGCCCACCTTCATCACCATGTACCCCGTGGAGGTCAGCCCGCTGGCCAAGCGCAGCCCCACCGATCCCCATCTGACGGAGCGGTACGAGGCGTTCATCTGCGGCTGTGAGATGGGCAACGCCTTCTCCGAGCTGAACGACCCCATCGACCAGTACGAGCGGTTCAAGGCGCAGGCGGCCAAGCGCGCCAACGGCGACGAAGAGGCCGACATGATGGACGAGGACTTCGTGCTGGCGCTGGAGTACGGCATGCCGCCCACCGGCGGCCTCGGCTTCGGCATCGACCGCTGCAGCATGATGCTCTGCGGCACCGATTCCATCCGGGATGTGATATTGTTCCCGACAATGAAACCCTTAGATAAGGAAACGCAGAAATAACCTGTGCTACAGAGAATTATAGGGAGTGTTCGTTTGGAGATTCTCCAAAGTGTTCTCCAAAACTCCCCAAAGTTTCTCCAAATTCAGAGCGAGAAATGTGCAAATCACTTCTAATCGCTGAAAAACACGATTAATACCGAT
>JAFTBL010000215.1 GCA_017455225.1 Oscillospiraceae bacterium | reverse complement strand
TTTCTGGGATCGTCCCCACCGCGCCCGCAAGGAGATGGCGTTCAACGTGTTCGAGCTGATGCACGGCGTAAAGCGCAGCGCCGAAAGCGGCGGGGTGTACCGTATGCAATCCCGCTTTGACATCCCCGCGCCTCTGCCTGCGTCCTATATGGGCGACGGCGGCTGGACGCGCAAGGAAGAGAGCGCCCTGATGTGAGCCCCGCATTTTCAAACAAAAAAAGGAGCCGTGCCCCATCTCATCGGGTACGGCTCCTTGCTTTGGGAGCCCTGTATGGAGAAAAGATCACCCTATCAGCGGCCGTACCGCCGCGGCCACGCTGGCCACACCGATCACGATGTGACTGCGGCTGCCGGTCGCGGCATAGATCGCTTTGAGGAAGTACCACATGGGCTTGCCGTCGATCATCAGCCGGTACAGAAGCGACACGTTCTCCTGCCGGGCAAGGCCGTCCAGCAGCGTTTCCTTCTGCATGGCGCTTCGCACCCGCGCAAGATCAGCGGGATACAGCGCGCGGGACAGATCGGCCATGGCGTCGCTGAAGAAATCGGCGCCGCTGTGCTGGATCTGTCGCTTTGCATAGCCGCCGTGGGCGCTGAATTCCACGTAGTGATCGTTTTTGACATCCACGAAATACACGCTTTCAAACCCGGCGGAAAGCGCATGGGCCACCTTGCCGAAGGAAACGTTTTCCCCGCCGTACCGGGCTCGCTTGCTCAGCGGCAGGGCGGGCACGTTTTGCTCACGGCGCACCAGCAGGAACTTTTCAAACTCATCGGCGGGGATAGGGCGCGAGAAATAGTACCCCTGCACCAGCTCGCAGCCCATGGACTTCAGCGTGATCATCTGCTCCTCGGTCTCCACGCCCTCGGCGATCACCGGCACCGCCAGATAGTCGGCGATGTCGATGATGACCTCCAGCATGCGGGTGTCCCGCTGTTGGGCGAAGGCGTTGCGCACGAACTGCTATATAATAACTTTTTCTTACCGTCAAATAGAAATGAAAGATTTTCAAAGGGGAGGACAAAAAGCGGCAGACCCGCCGGAAAAAGCGGGTCTGCCGGTGTAAAGCGGAAATGCTTTACAGAACTTCTCGGATGGCGCGCAGCAGCTCGTCATAGCTCTCGTAGGCGGGCAGGTGGGGGTAGTCGCGCCGGATCTGCGGCGTGGTGCGGAACAGGAAGCCTGCCTTGCTGGCCTGGATCATCTCCAGATCGTTGTAGCTGTCGCCGACGGCGACGGTGTCAAAGCCCACGGACTGCAGCGCCCGGACGGTGGTCAGCTTGGAGTGGTCGCACCGCATGCGAAAGCCGGTGATGAAGCCGTCGCCGTTCACCTCCAGCGTGTTGCACAGCAGGGTGGGGTAGCCCAGCTTGGCCATCAGCGGCATGGCGAACTGGTCAAAGGTGTCGCTGAGGATCACCACCTGGGTCTGCTTGCGCAGCTCGTCCAGAAACGCCTTGGCACCGGGCAGGGGGTCGATGGAGGCGATGACGTTTTGGATCTCCCGGAGACCGAGTCCCTTTTGCGCCAGCAGGTCGATGCGCCAGCGCATCAGCTTGTCATAATCCGGCTCGTCCCGGGTGGTGCGGCGCAGCTCCGGGATGCCGCTGGCCTCGGCGAAGGCGATCCAGATCTCCGGCACCACCACGCCCTCCATATCAAGGCATACGATGTTCAGACTCATGCGTTCATCCCCCAATCCCGTTGGCCGATCTGATCGAGCACGTAGGAGAGCATCTCCTCCCGGCCGATCACGTCGGTATGGCGAACCTTTTTCTGCCGCAGCTGCGCCAGCTGACGGGGCACCGGCACCCCGGTGAGCTCATGGAGCCGGTCCAGCAGGTCGAAGCCCTCCGCCTCCACGTTCTGCCCCAGCGCGGTCAGCACGGCGGCGGGGAACTTGTAGGGCGAGGCGGTGGACAGCACCACCACCGGCGCTCCGTCCCGTTGCCGGGCCATGAAGTCGTCCGCCACCCGGTAGGCCACGGCGGTGTGGGGATCGCACAGATACCGGTGACGCTCCCACACCCGGCGGATCAGCTCCGCCGCCTGAGCGTCGTCGCAGCAGCCGCAGGCGAAGGTGCGCTGCAGCGCCGCGAGAAGTTCATCGCTTACCTGATAGTACCCCTGCTCGCTCAAAGAGCGCATCAGCCCGGCCACCTACTCCGTGTCGCCGCCGGAGGCCAGATACAGCATCCGCTCCAGATTGCTGGACACCAGAATGTCCATGGAGGGGGAGGTGGTTTTGTAGAAGGGGCGCCGCCGGTCGTAAAGACCGGAGGAGAGGAACTGGGTCAGCACGTCGTTGCGGTT
>JAFTBL010000214.1 GCA_017455225.1 Oscillospiraceae bacterium | reverse complement strand
GTTGACCAATCGTTAGTTTGGTTAGGTGCTGCAGCGGGTGTTTTGTTCTGCGTGCTTATGTTCTTTTGTATTGTTATAAATGACAGAATTGTTCAGAAGCGATACAGAAAAATTGAGAATCAATTCACAAAAGAAGTCATATACCGGGAGAATGCGAATTTTTGTATACAGGGAAAAATCAAAAGTCCCGATCCTGTCGGGGCTTTTTTGCTGCCTGAAAAAACGGCGGAAAAGCAACTGCAGCCGACCCGGGCGGGTCGGCTGCGCGGCATATAAAACGTTCGCCGGTCAATCGGCGGTATACACAAAGAAGGGGATCTGACGGCGGAGGATCTCCTCCCCGTTCAATTTCCAGATGACGGTGAGCCGGTAGCTTCCGGAGGGCACCTTCTGCCCTTCCGTCGGATCAAGCTGCAAATAGCGGCCGCCGTCTTCCTGCATCTGGCCCCACTGGTAGGTGAATTGCTCCGCCGCCTGCCACGAGATGACGGGCTCTCCCTCTTCATCCGCGGCGCGCACCAAACGCGACACCGCTGTGCTTACGCTGACGCCCTCTTCATGCAGCACCGGCACGTACACCGTGGCGCTGCCGGACGGCAGCGTGTTCTCCGTGCGGGGCAAGGCCTCCATCGACGTGACGGAGAGCCGGTCGGTCTGCTGCGGGGTATGAATATCAAACCGCACCGTGCGCGGACGGGAAACCACGGCGCTCAAATCCAGCAGCACGTGGTGCTGCCCGGCCCGCAAGGGAATGGCGCTGTCCTCATAGAGCGTGGTGAATACGCCGGAGCCGTCCGCGTCATACCGGGTCATGCGGGGAAATTTGCCGCCCTGATAGGTCAGTTCTCCGTCCTGCGAAGCGGTATAGGTCAGCAAAAACGGGTCCTCCCAGACCAGCGTTTCGTTGTGCACCGCGCCGAAAAGCGACGCCGATACCGGCGTACCCTCCGGCTCGTCCGCCGCCGGTGAAAGCGGGATCGCAAACTGGGCACGGAGCACCTGCCCTTCACAAACCGCCTCTACCGACAGCACCGGCTCGGCGGCGCTCTCCACCGGATGGGCGGTGGCGGAAATGCTCACCACCGTGGTGGCGTTGCCGTGAAGCGTATATGTGCCGCTGGGATGGTCTACCGTGAGGCAGCTGTTGTTGTTTGAAATGGCCGTCATCGTCACCGTCCGGTCCACCGCCGAGCCGCCCGCTCCGACGCCGGCGTCAAAATACAGGCGGATGGTGAAATTCAGCTGCACGTCCCCTTCCGGACTGCGCTCCTCCAGCCGGTATTGGCTTACCGCGGGAGTAAGCAGATTGCTGCCGAAAGCCGCGGCATACGGCGCCTGCCATTGCGCGCGGGTGATATAGTGCCCCTGCGTCGGCGCGCACCACAACACCGCCGACAGCAGCAACGCCGCCGACAGCACCGCGATCGTGATCCGCTTGTGCGCCTTTTTACCCATGCCGAACCTCTCTTAAAGCTCCGTCAGACGCAGCTGCAGCACATTGGCGTCGGCCAGCGCATCCTGCAGCTGTGCGGTGATCCAAACGTGATATTCCGCGGCCTGCCCGGCAGAAAACCGCCACAGCGCCTCGTTGCCTTCCTGATCGTAAAACCGATACTGCCAGCCGGGGCCGAAGCTGCGCTCCAGCTCGGTGCCGGCCGGGATCTCCTGCGGCACGCCGTAATAAGCGGTGCCGTCAAAAGTCATGGTCACGGCCAAATTCTCCGGCGCGCCGATCCCCAGGCCCGCCAGCAGCGTCAGGCACGCCGACGTATCCCGCCGCTCCGTTTCCGGTGCGCCGGGCGCGGCGCCGCGCAGCACGAATTCCCGCTCCGTCCACGTGCCGGAAGCCTCCGCCGGGGCCAGATACAGCGGATGGGCCGCCGACGCAGAAAGGGTGATCTCCCGCTCTGTGCTGCTCTCAAAATGGGCCTGCGCCGGGCTTGCCGCTATAGCGACAATGCCCAGCGCCAGAACCGCGACAGCGGCACAATATAAAATTGCTTTGCGCGCGCCTTTCATGCTTCTCTCCTGCTCTACTCCTCGTTGACGACGGTTTGCTGTACCTGCTCGCTCCACTCGCCCAGCACCAGAATCGCGTTGGGATTGGCAACACTGCTCACCGTGCAGTTGCGCACCGTGAGAACGATCTCTTTCGCCCATGCATAGTTGGCTTCCACGTAAATGCCGGCGCCTGTATCCAGGAAACCGCTGGCGCTGCGCCGCAGTTGTTCTTCCGTGGGGCTGATATTCAATCCGTCGGCGCCCACAGCCGCCGTGCCGGACACGGTGCTGTTGTGCAGCGTAACGGTGCCGCCCTTGACGGCAAGACCGGTAAAGCCCTCCAGCGTGCTGTCGCTTACCACCAGCGTGCTTTCGCGCTGCGGCTGATAGATGCTCGTCCAGCCGCCGCTGATCGTACTGCCGATGATCTGGATATTCGTGCCGTAGTAGGAATCCGATCCGTTGCCGCAGATCCCGAAGTATCCGCCGGACACCGTGCTGTTTTCAATAATCAGCGCGGTGCACTGTTTGTTGTCCGCGCCGTTGCCGTACAGCGTAATCGCCACCTGACTGCTGCCGGCGGCCACCACTTCGCTGTTGGCCAGACGCAGCACCGAGGTGCGGTCCGCCGAATTGGCGGCGTCCGTATCGTCGACGCGGATGCGGCCCTTGACGGACACGTCGCTGAACGACGCGCTGCCGCCGGTGACGTACACCGCGTTGGTGTTGTTTTCCCCGTCGATGGTGCCGCCCATTACCGTAAGCTGTCCGCCGGAAGGTACCGACAGCACCGGATTGCCGGGCGTAGCGCAGCTGATCGTATTGCCGCCCAGATTCAGCACCAGTTCCGTATCCGCCGGCACCGAAAGCGTCTGCTCCAGTTCCACGTTGGAGGTGAGGCACAGCTCGTTATACGACCCTGCGGTGATCTCCTCCAGCCGCGCCGCCAGTTCCTCCGCCGTGCCCACGTCGCGCCGCTCCACGCGCATGTTGCGCCCGGACAGCAGCAGGGAAACGTGATAGCTCAAATCGTCCAGATCCGCAAAACTCTCCAGCTGCTGCGCGATGCGCTCCTGCTCCTCTTCCTCCAGCGTGCTCAAATACTCCTCGCTGAGACTCTGCAGATAGGCGTACGTGCCCACGCGGGTGTCAAAATGGTTGGCGGCGATGATCTCGTTCCGGGTGCACAAATAGACCCACAGCCCCACATATCGGCCGTTCCCCTCGTCCCGGACGCTGACGGGATAATAGCCGCCGTAGCCGCCCGAACTGTCGATGTCGTTTTCATACCCGTCCGTCAAAGAAAGGCGGGCCAAAAACTCCGCGACCGTAGTCGTGCCGTCCACCGTTTCCAGCAAACCGTCGCTGTCAAATGTGGCGGCGTCATAGTCATAGACCACGGGCCGGATATAGGCGCAGGGCGCCTCCAGATCGTTTTCGGAGAGGAAGTAGATGCCGCTGTCGCTGTTGTGCACCACACCGTACACATAATAGCCCAGCACATCGTAGCACCACTCGTAGTGCACCGGCGTATCCGTTGCCGTTTCCGAGGTGAGGAGCAGCGTGGATTTGGGCATCACCCGGTAGGTATACTGGTTATACGGGCTCAAATAGACGCGCTCCATCGTCTCGCCGTTTTCTTCGGACGCGGCGGGCACATAGAAATAGAGCCTCTTTTGAAGCTGCGGCGACATGGCCGTTTTGTCCACGCCCACGGAGATCTCGCATACCTGCTTGCTGTCGTTGGTCACGGACAGCTCCACGCTGCCGCTTTCGCCGGACGCGACGGCAATGGGGTGCTCGTCCACCCGGACCTGTCCTTCAAATCCCCAGCTCTCCGTTTCAAAGACGATGCCCCTGATCTCCGCCACGTTGGTATACCACGCGGAAGAGGCCGAGTAGATCATCACGCCTACCGCGACCAGTACCAGCAGCGCGACGATGGCGCGCCGGTACAGTTTACCGCGCAGCGAACTGTTCAGTTTTTGTTCACGGTTATCGCTCATTGTTCTGCTTCAGCTCTTGCAATACCTCCGCTTTGATGCGGTCATACATCTCGTCATACTCTTCCTTGCTGATCTGCGCGCCCGGATCGCTTTTCTGCGACGCGTTCAGCGCCTCTGTTGCCGCACAAAGCTGGCGGCGTATGTTGGAAAGGCTGCCGCGCAGGATCAGCCCGCCCAGTACCAACAGCGGAAATACGATGCAGGCAATAAATCCATAGCCGCTTCCCAAAAATCCGATCACGTTGAATCCCCCACTTTCTTGATTCGTGTTCCAAACCACTTTGCCGATCAAATTGTATGCGCCCACCAGCTTGCGGTCCGCCACTGGATTGGCATCGCCCCTGGTTTCCAGCAGCGGCGCGCCGTTCTCCCCGCTCACCACAGAGACCACCCGGTGGGTAATGATGCGCTCCGCTTCAAACTCCTGAGAGCGAAACACCACAATGTCGCCCACCCGGATCTCCTCTATGGGCGTGCTTTTGCAGGCGATCAGTGTGTTCACCGGGAGCGTCGGCTCCATACTGCCTGTGACCACACGAAACAAGCTGTATCCGAAAAAGCCGGCGTATCCCCGCGTGGCAACTTGAAAACAAATCAGCATGCACAGCGCCACCGCCGCGCACAGCGCAGCCGTACTGATCAGGCCGGCCGCTTTGCCTCTTGTCTTTTCTTTTTTCTTCATGCCGTTTACTTTATGCTGCTCCCAGCCAATTCGATATTCATGGACAACTGTCCCCTGCCTGTGCCGCCTCTGCAGTCAACATCCTGCCCCTCCAGCCAGATAAACATGCGGATCCGCTGCGGAACGTTGCGCTCCAGCGCGGCAATGCGCGTGATGGAGGCGCCGGACGTCTCCGCCTCGGCAGGATCCGCCACCGTTGCACCGCCGGCAATCACGCCGGAGGCATAGAGCCGGCCCGGATCGTTGATAAACTGCCCTGTGCGCACGTACATGGACGTTTGTCGCTGCAAATACTGCTGATAGAGATATTCCTTGACGGCGCCGGCACTGTACGCCGCGCCGTTGTTCTGCGCCTGGATCAGCGCCGCCTGAAAAATGCCCTCCAGACTCTCGTCCCATTGGTTCTTCAACTGGATGCACAGTTTGTCGCTCACATTCACGCGGCTGACCGTGCCGTCCTGATCGCCCAGCGGAGAGGTGACCACATACCGCCCCTCCACCGAGGGGATGCTGCGGTGGCTGTCGCCGTTGGGCTCGTAAATGGTAAAGGTGTTCAGTGAATACGTCAGCGCATCCCACGCCTCGCCCGGCTCCTGATACACACCGCGAAGCTGATCGTACCGGCTCTCGTAGTCGGCGCTGGCGGCATATGCCGCGGCATCGGCGGTGTTTTTGTTCACCAAAAAGCCCACGCGGATGCACTCCTCGGCGTCACAGGTGCTGCCGGTAAGCTGATAACTCTCCCCCTGCTGCACCACGTCCTGCCAGCCGATCACGTAGCTGCCCTTCCCCCTCTCCTCCGAGGAGGACACATGCAGCTCATAGTTCCGCTCCGGCGCTACGATCCAGAAATCCAAGTACAGGTATTCCCCGTTGCCCACCGCCTCGCCGGTACAGTTGTCGGCATAGAGCAGGGCGTCGTCCTCAATGAACTCCGAAATGGGGCGCACCATGCCCTGATAGGCCAAGTGGCTGCGCACCTCTTCATCCTCCGCCGTATAGTAGGTGGGCAGATACCAGTGTATGCCGTCCGCCGTGGAAACCGGCTGCAGCGTGCCCAGCGCGCCCAGATCCGTGATGCGGGTAATGTTCAATCCGTCGGAAAAGGCGCCGGGATAGTGGTTGCCGTTCTCGTCAACCAGATCCTCCGCCAGCAGGATCGTACTGCCGCCGCCGATCATGATCTGTATGCCTTCCGCCGTGGGGCTGGTGGAAAACGCCATCCACGCATAGGAGGTCATCACGATCATCACCATGGCCGCCAGCAGCATGGAGAAGGTGCCCAACAGCTTCATTTGATTTTTCATTTTCACTGCCGGCCACCGCCCTCTCTGGTGCGTCATCTCTGCGCGCGACGCTCCTCACGCTGCTCTTTGCGCAGCTGTCTGCGGCGCTCGCGTTCCTTTTCCGCTTCCTGCAGCATCGACGCCTGCGCGCTGCGCTGGCGCAAATTCACCTGCAGATTCGTCCGGAAGTACTGCAACTCCTCCACAACGGGTTCGGCGATCGGACGGTCCCGCTCCCTCTGCTCGGCTCTGGCGCGTTCTTCCTCTTCCTGCCGCGCCCGGGCAATGCGCTGCTGCTCCTCTTCCCGCAGGCGCTCCGCTTCGGCGCGCTTCTCGCGCTGCAGGCGCAGGGCTTCCTCCGCCTTCTGGCGCTTGAGCCGCTCCGCCGCCTCCTGCCTGCGCTGCTGCACCTGCTCCATCTGACGCACCGCGTCGGCATAATCCTCCTGCCGCGTCACCGCCTGCGTCTTTTCCTCGGCCGCTGCCCGCGCCTCGCGCCGGGCAGAGAGCCGCTCGTTGAACCGTTCTATCTCCTTCTTCAGCAGCTTGCTGCGGCGGCGATCCTCGATCTCCCGCTCCATGCGCTCCTGCACACGGCGGGCTTCCTCCGCCTCCTTTTCGCGGCGGAGCTGTTCCCGTTCCGCCTCCCGCTCCTTGCGAAGCTGCTCCTTCCGGGCCTGCTCCTCCGCCTTCTGGCGCGCCTTTTCCTCCCGTTTGCGCTGCGCCTGCTCTTCCACCAGCCGGCGGCGCTCCTGCGCCTCCTCCTGCATCAACTGCTGCTTGGTCAGTTCCTCGATGAGCACCTTGCGGATCTCCACGTCCGGCAGGTCGTAATCCTCGGTCAGTTCCTCGATGACCTCCCGGATAAACTTGGGCTTGAGCGCACGCTTGCGCTCCTTCATCTGTTCCGGAATCTGCCGGTCGGCCGGATCCTCCAGATAGCCCTTGAGCACCAGATAGTTGAAGAGGATATTGTGGAAAATATCCTGCTGAAACACCTCGTTGATCCGGGGACTCTGCTCCACGACCTTGATGGTGTAACCTATCTCGTCATATCGGCGCAAAAACTCCAGAAGCTGCGTGACCTTGCGGTAATTGGGGTTGCGCTTCAGCACGTTCGTCTTGTTGATGGTGCCCTTGACGCGGCTGGCCTTGCTCAACTCTCTGGCGTACTGGCTGCCCATAAACATGCCCAGCACCCGGTAAATGCGGCTGATGCGCTCAAACACCTCGGCGTTCTTCGCGTCGGTGTTCAGTGCACTCTCCGTGTTGCGGATATGCAAAAACATGTCCAGATGCACATGCTCTGTGGCACTGTCCATGTCGGAGCGCAGCTTCAGTTTGGCGCCGAACTCGTCGCTCATGGCGCTGAAGAGCGCATCGTGCCGGATTTTCACAAAGTGGAAAGCGCTTTCCATGGTGGTGTACACCAGCCGGTTTTCGTACTGGCTCACCGTGTCCTCACGGTAGCGCTGCATCAGCTTGCTCGGGCGCACGTCGCCGGTGGCCGCGTTGAAATCCTCCACCTGCGCGGCATGCTGCGCCAAATGGCGGATGGTTGCCGAGTCCGCTTTTTTGGCGTTGGCCACGTTGACGATCAGCTCTTCCTCCACGATCACGTTGCGCGGCGCGGAAATGATGGTCTGGAAGGCCGGCAGCGCCTCCTCTATGGCGTCTACCCATGCAAGATCCACCGTTTTCTCCAGCTTCCGGTTGGAAAACTGAAACTCATTGTCCGCGTTGGCCAGGCTCTCCATAAAAAAGCGGTAGAACTCGCTGCTGCCCAGCGCACGGATCACGCTGCGTGTGAACTTTTGGTAGAGCGGATCGATCAGGGATCGGTTGTTTTCCTTGCGTGCCATGCGTTACCTCATGTAAATCCTGTTACGGAAACGTGTATCAGTTGTTCTTCTTCAGCTGCTCGATGTAATCCTTGCAAATCTCCATCTGGTTCTTTCCGAAAAGCTTGTCCATATAGTTGCTGCACTTGGTCAACTCGTCCTTCATAAAGCCCAGTGACAGCGACTCGAACTTGCGCAGCACCTTCTTGGCCACAATGAAGTCAACGGCGCCGATCTCCGTTCCGCCGCAGGCGATGAAGCAGGGCACAAAGTCGTTGATCTGCTTCATGATCCGGTTACCGAAGGCCAGACGGAAGTTCTTGATCAGGTAGGCGTTGAAATCCTCCAGCTTGTCCAGGATCTCCGCGCTGACCGGATACTGCTCCCGCGCCTGGCGAAACAGATCCCGCAGGTGGTCGGTGGAAATGTGCACCGGCTCCGCCGTTTCGCACTCAAACGCGTCGGCGCGGCTGTTCAGGTCGATGGGCACGGCACGGTCGTACACCTTATCCGCCACGGCAAAGGTGGAGTCGTCGTTATTGATGGTGCCCACAAACCACAGGTTGTCACTGATGGGGATGGTGCCGTCTTTGATCAGCACCGGGTCGTTGTCCCACATGGCGGCCACCATGTCGATCCGCTGCTCCTCGATCCGGGGAATTTCCAGAATGGACAGCATCTCCGCAAAGTAATACTCCACGCGGGCGATGTTCATCTCATCCAGGATCACCAGATGGGGATCGCGGTAGAAGTTGGCCTCATACACAGCGCGGAGAAAGTCCGTTTCCGTGTACTTCTTGGTAAACTCGTTGAAATAGCCGTAAAGCTCCGTGCGCTCACGCCACGAAGGCTGCACCGACACCACGCTGGTATCCAGCCCCACAAACTTGCCGAAGGCATAGGGAAGGCTGGTTTTGCCCGTGCCGGATATTCCCTGCAGAATGATGATGCGCGCCGTGCCCATGGAGGCCACGAAATAGCGCATCATATCCAAATCATAATACAGGTGCAGTTCCATGGCCGCATAGCGGCGGAACCGGTCGCAGAACTCGGCCAGAGTGATCTCGTTGTCGTACGCCGGCGGGACGTACTGGGTCTTATAGTAATTGTCCACCGTGGTAAGGCGGAAGAACCGACTGGCGCTGGGGTCTACCGGCGGAGAGGACATGGTGTTCCGGTTGGGGTTCACCTCGGCCAGCTCGGCCTCTTTCTCGCCGTCCTCGCCGTCCTCGTCCGGCAGCTCGCCCAGCTCGTCCAGCACCGCCTGCCGGTCGCCCAGCTCCGCCACCTTCATGGCCAGCAGTTTGTCCTTTTCATAGTTGGCGCGCAGCAGATCCCGCTGCAGCTGCCGCACCTGCCGCTCCATCTCGTCATACTTCTTGATCGGCACACGGAAACGGAGCAGCCGCTTCCCCAAACGCACCGCAAGAAATACCAGCAGCGCAATGATGCCCAGCAGCAGCACATTGGACAGGATCATCATGACCCAGTCCCATGCGCCGAAACTGTCGGAATACGACTCGATGATCTCCATGCGGGTGGGG
This sequence comes from Oscillospiraceae bacterium, assembly GCA_017455225.1. The sequence continues at coordinate 4,386 of JAFTBL010000214.1, read as the reverse complement.
TAGTCAAACAAGGACTTCAAAAACTGAAACGCGGCGACAAAGATGTTCAGAAAAGCCCGGAAGACCCTGCCGATATCCTGATAAAAATACTTGAAAAAGTTGTCCATCGGGTTCTCCCCTGCTGAAATGATCTTTCAGGCGCGATGATTACGCCTTGCCGTCCTCGCCGTTTTCTCCGGCCTTTTTCTGCATCTCCGCCAGCATCTCCGCGCGCAGCTTCTCACGCAGTTCCGCCTCCAGCGCCTCACGCTCGGCCTGGTGGCTCTCCTGCGCCTTGCGCTTCTCCTCGTCAATGAAATCCTCCGTGCGGCCGCGCTCCTGCTCGTACTTGATGCGGTTCTTCACGTTTTGATACTCAAAGAGTACGCGGAAGAACTGGATCAGGTAATACAGGAAGAACAAAAACACGGGAACGACCACTACGATCAAAAAGCCCGTACTGGTCTGCAGGTAGTCCACCACCTTGCCCACGCCGGCAATGCGGCTGGAGAAGATGCCCACCACCTCGGATTCATGGACCGTCAGCGAGTCGCTGATGGTGTTGTTATCGCCCTTCGTCTCAAAGATCAGGTGGTCGCCGCCGTCGTAGATCTGGGAGATTCTGTGGGTGTTGAGCACGCGCTCGCCGTTGATCACCGTCCAATAGGTAATCACGTCACCCTTCTCCAGTTTCTTCGCGTCCTTCACCACTTTGTCGATGATCAGATCACCGGGCTTGAGCGTGGGGTACATGGACTCCGTCTGGATCGAAAACACGCTCACGCCAAACAGGCTGGGCATGCCGTTGCCAGACGTGTTCACATAGGAAGTATACGTCGCAAGAGCCGCCACGATGATGGCGATCACCAGCACCACGTTGACAATGGTGCTGATCACCTTATGCTTCTTGCTCTCTTCCGGAGCAGGCGTAGTCGCCTCATTGTTCAACTGCTGCTCGTCCACCTCATACGTCTTCTTCTTCATAGAAACTCTCCCTCCAGGTATTTTTGCGCAATGATATAAAATCTTGTGAATCTGTGTATTTTATAACAGCAACTTGCCGTTACACACCTATCAATCCGGGATATCCACCAAACCGCCGTGATGCGCATCGCCCTTAAACTGGATACTGGCAAAAATCTGGGCGTTATGGCCGATCACATTGGTGCAATCCACATCCTGTCCTTCCAGCCACACGTAGACGTCCAAACGCACCATGCCGTCCCGCGAGATGGAAAACAGCCCCGCATCTGACAAGAACTCGCCCATTTCATAGATCACCGCCCGGCGCTGCACCGGGTTCGCCTCGCCCCATGTGGAGGTGGTCTGCCGGATGAGATACGCCTCGCTGACCAGCGAAGGGGCCATGTCGATGCTCTCGGTGGCGATGTAGCCGGTTTTGGCCTCCTCTTCGTCGCTTTGCAGCACGTGGCGGTCACAGTTGGGCTCATAGATAAAAAAGCGATCCGCCCCGGTGGACACGCCCGTTTCGGGATTCACCGGCGTAACGCGAATACCCACGCGGATGGCATATTGCGCGCCGGCGCCGCCGTCGTTGTGCTCCTGCTCCGCTTCGCTCCAAACAGGAATCCCCACCACGTACGTCCCGGAACCGTCCGTTTCGCGATTCACCGCCGTGGCTTCGGACAGCGACACGTCAATATCCGCGTCGGAGCGCATATAAAAGGTACATTTGTTGTAGTAGCCGCGGGCATTGTCGCTGTTGGCGTTCGTCGTGTCGTTAAGCGCGTCCCAGCGATCCGTCATCCGGCCGTCGATGCCGTAATTGGCGGCAAAAAACCGCTGGCTGGCGTCAGACCATGTGGCGGGGCGCAGCGGCGACACGCTGCTGACCAGATCCAAAAAATCAAGCTGCTGCTTCCACTCGCTGCTGTTGTAGCTGCTCGCCAGCTCCAGACCCACCGGCGCGTTGATATACATGGACATATCGCTGACTCTGGGCCGGCGGGAAATGGAAAACCACGTGTAGCTGGCGGCTACCAGCAGCGTACTGAGCGCCAGCAGCGTCCAGATATACGCGAAGCGCCGCGCCCGCTGTCCCCTGATCGTCGTGCGGAACGGCCATCTCTTCTTCTCGCCGCTCATGGTTTCCTCTTCTTCTCTTTTTCCGCCAGCATCTCGCGCATGATGCGGATGCGCATCTCTTCCTCGCTCTCCTGCGCCTCATCCGCCGGCGCGTTCACCGCCTTGGCGCGCTTTACGATGTTCATGCCGACCATCACCGCGGCCACCACCAGTATCACAGCGCCCAGCGCCAGCGCCACATACAGCGCAAAGCGGCCGCCGCTGATGCCCCAGCGGGATGCGCGGGGGCCGACCTTATAGTAGTTGCCGGCGGCGTCCCGCAGCGTGTAATCCTCGTCCATGCCGTAGGCGGAGGCCATGGTATGGGGCACAGTGGCGCTCTCGGTGGAAACGCCCGCCACATTCACGCCCACATAGTACTGCGTTCTGGAGGAAACGCCTTCGCGCATGGTAAACCACGCGTCGCCGTTCCCGTCTATGAGCACGGTCTCCCGCTCCGTATACTTGCTGCCTTTTTTCTCATACAGTGTGGCATACTGTCCGGCGTTACTGCCGGTAACGTTGATGGCCACCTTCGATACAAAATCGGTGCTGCCGGAAAACTCCACCTGATACACCTTGTCGGAGGGGATGGTGGTCGCCCCTTCCTCGGTGCGGGTGACAGAATAGCCCAGATCGTACGTCTTGCCCTCCACATCTTCCGATTCAATGGAGGCGGCGGCCAAACGCCAGCGGTCGCCGGTGCCGGTGGTAATTTCCACCATGGCGTCCAGTCCGGCCAGTTTGCCCAGATCGTTGCCGGAGACTTCCGTGCCGGTAATCCGCACGTCCACCTCCACCTTGCCGCTTTGATTGTCGCCTGCCGGTATGTCCGCGCGCACAATCTCGGCCAGCTCCGTCCACCCGTCAGAATTGTCCACGGTGGCTGTCACGGAGGTGTCGGTATGTACCACGGTGGTCACCTGCTCCGCGTTGCCCTGCTCGATCCGCTCGGTGCCCTCGCCCAGCGTGATCTCCTGTCCGTCCTGCGTATAGTGGAAATCGGTGTTCTTGGATTGCGTAATGGTGGCGTTTTGCGTGGTGGTGACGCTGACCGTTTCCAAATGGCCGGTCACGTCGTCCGGGGCGGCCTCGCCTTCGGCGCGGGCGGTCACCGTGCCGGTATACGCCTCGGCAATCACGCTCACGCGGGATCCTTCCCGCCCGCTGTCGGCGCTGACGGCCTGCGCCAGCGTTTCAGCGGCGGAGCCGGTGTAGTAGATCTGCGTCAGGGTGCCGCAATCCTGAAACGCCAGACTGCCGCTGGCGGTCACGGTGGCGGGCAGCGCCACGCTCTGCAGCGCGGTGCAGTGATAAAACGTCCAGTCCGGCACCTTTTCCACCGGGCAAAGGATCGCCGCGGTGGTCAAGCCGGTGCAATAGGCGAAAACCACCATGCCGAAATCTGTGACCGAGGCCGGGATAACAACGCCGGTAAGGGCCGTGCAGCGGTAAAAGGCATAGTCCCCGATGGTGAGCAAGCCCTCCGGCAAGCGGATCCCGTCCAGCGTTTCACAACTTTCAAAGGTGGCCTCGCCGATCTCCCGCAGCGCCGCAGGCAGCGCCACATAGCGCAGCGCGGCGCAGTTCTTAAAGGCGCGGTCGCCGATGCGCGTAACGGCGGCGGGTATGGACACGCTCTTGGCGGCGCTGCAGCCGTAAAAGGCCAGATCGCCGATGGAGGTAATCCCCTCCTCCACGCGGATGCGGGCGATCTGCCCGGCCACGTCGTACCACGGAGGCATCACCGTGTCGGAATAATCCGGCATCTCGCCCCGGCCGGTGATGGTCAGCGTGCCGCCGGTAAAGCGCCACGTAAGCGTGCCGGTGGTGCCTTCCAGCGCATGGGCAGTGGCAGGCAGCAGCGCCGCCGCGCAAAGCAGCAGGCACAGCAGCCAGGCGATGGGACGTATGAAGTTGTGATGTCTCAGATTACTTCCCATCATTTACAATTATCCTCTTTCGTTAGGAATGCTTTTTTTCTTGCCGTAGAATCAGCAGCCAAATAGCGCCAATCAATATGGCAACCAGTGCCCAGAAATTCCCTGCCGGGAGCAGCCAAACAAAAGCCTCCCGTGAATTGCGGAACCAATTCAGTGCAAAGCGAACTATGCCATATATGACCATATAAATGGGATAGATTTCGCCCTGGTTTTTTTTTCGGGAAATCAGATACACCAAAAGGGTGGCAATCAGCAGAGCGGCAATCAGTTCAACCTCCCGGCTGGGGAAAACAAACTGTTTCCCTGTCTCGGGGTTCAAATACAGTAGTCTGCCCCTGCAGCAGCCGGATCGAAGGCACTCCAATTTCATAACAGCCTG
>JAFTBL010000213.1 GCA_017455225.1 Oscillospiraceae bacterium | reverse complement strand
GGGATCCCTCCTATCTGATTGCACAGTGCTTTTCCGCAGGGCAAGTACTGTACAACAAGCAGCGTCCCGCCGCCGTTTCAACGCCTGCCAGATATTGGAATGCAGGGCGTTCCTTGCCGTACAGTCGGGGATACCCCGGCGGCCCGAAGGCCGCCGGGGCTCCGCAGATGCCATGTGACTTGAGCAGCCGACAGGCTGCAGATCGTCAGTTGACCTCGACGTTGAACACTTCAGCCGTCCAGTTGTAGAACGTGGTGATGTCGGGGGTCATGGTCTTGATCCGCTCGGTGGAGTAGATGATGGCGTTCTGGCGCTGATAGACAGGCACCTCCACCGCCCAATCCACGATGGTGTCAAGGCAAGCCTTGTACATGGTCTTACGATAAGCGGTATCCAGGGAAGCGCGGGCATCCAGGATCATCTTATCCAGATCGGCGTCGGCGATGTCATACATATAGTTGGAACCGCCGGCAGCCTGACCGCCGTACGTGCCGCTGTAGTAGATCTGATACATATCGGGATCCACCGTGGCGCCCCAGGCGGCGCACCACATATCGACCTGGTCGGCCTCGATGCCCGTCCACAGCTCGGAGCTGTTGGTCAGGTCGGTGACGATCAGATTGATGCCGATCTCCTGGAACACCTTGGCGGCCTCGGTGGCCATCATGAAGGAGGGGTGATCGCCGGTGCCGTCAGCGGGGATCTGGATCTCATACTCCAGCTTGGCGCCCTCGGGAGCAGCCGTGACCTTGCCGTCAGTGACAGTGTAGCCGGCAGCCTCGAAGAAGCCCAGAGCGGCCTGCTTGGCAGCCTCATAGCGCTGATCGGCCGTCATGTCGGAGGTATAGATATCGTTGCCGTTCACGTCCACGGAGAAAGCGATCTTGTAGCCGTCGTCAGAGGGCTGAGGAGCGGCCCAGGAGGTATTGGAGATGGGGTAGTTGATGACGCTGGCGCGCTCGCCGTAGTAGGACTCCACCGTCAGCTGACGATAGACGGCAAACACGGTGGCGAAGGCCTTGCGCAGGTTCTTGGAAGCGTCGGAGGCGATGTCGCCGCCCACGTTCACAGCCTTGGCGCTGATGCCCAGATAGCCGTAGCCCAGGTTATCCACGGTGTTGGTGGTGATCACGGCGCCGGTGGTGCCCTCACCGTTGTTGGCCTTGGTGATGGCCTCGATGTTGCTGGTGGAGAAGCTGGGATCGGTGATGTCGATGGTGCCGGTGATAACGCCGTTGAGCTTGTCGTTATCAGTCATGCACTGCTGGAAGTTGAGGTACTTGGTCTTGGGAGCACCCTCGAAGTACTTGTCGTTGGCCTCGAAGTTCACAACGCCGTTGGCGAACTGGATGAACTTGTAGGGGCCGGCGCCCATGGGCTTCGTGGTGACGGAGCGCACGTGGCTCAGATCGCCCTTGGTGAAGCCGAACTTGTTGTTCTCATAATCGTACTTGTCCTTCTCGCCATAGTAGTGCATGGGAGCGACAGCCAGAGTGAGCTGATAGATCGCAGTGGCGTCCACCTTGGACAAGGTCACGCGCAGGCTGTAATCGCCGGTCTTCTCGATACCGGAGATGTTGGAGGCGGACTCGCCGGTGGTGATACCGGTGCCGGAGTAGTCGCCCAGATCCGGGAACAGATCGTCCACGGAGGAGCCGGCGTTCTCGGTGCCGATCATGTTGGCCACGTCAGCCTTGTAAGCGCTCTCCAGAGCAGCCTGGAACGCCTCGATGGTGTTGTCGGCAATGTCGAAGCCCCAGCTGGCGGCGGCGCCGGCAATGTCGCCTTCCTCATTGTACTCGTTGTCCACGCAGTAAGCCACGATCTCCTCAGCCAGAGCCTTGGTAGCGGCGTCATACTTGCCCCAGAAGGCCGTCTGGTCTTCCTCGGTCCAGTAGGTGAAGTCCGTGTTGTCGCGGCCGGCGTTGTAGAGCAGGTTCAGCAGGGTATCCATACCGCTGCGATACTCCTCCATACCGACGATGGGCTGAGCAAACAGAGTGCTGGAGCCATCATAGGTAGGATCGCACAGGACGTACATCGAGAAGATGACGTCGTCGGCGGTCAGCTTCTCACCGTCGGAGAAGACCACGTCGTCACGCAGATCGAAATCGTAGGTGACGGTGCCGTCATCGTTCTCGGTGATCTTGCAGTTGGCGATACCGTAATAGGTATAGTCAGTGCCGTTGTAGTTGACAGTCTCTCCATCCTTGGCGTTCAGCAGAACGGCGCCCTGACGGTCGCTGGGCAGCAGGCTCACCTGAGTCATGACCCACACGTCCTGATCGTACGCAGTCTCGCTGAAGAAGGGGGAGAACTTTTCGTTGAAGGGGGAATAACCCACGACCAACGTCTTGCCCTCTTCCTTGTCACCGCTGTTGCCGCTGTTGCCGCCGCAGGCGACCAGGGCAAGAGCCATCACAAGCGAGAGAACAAGTGCAAGAATTCTCGTTGCTTTTTTCATCTTTTCTGTCACTCCTTATAAGAATTGTTTGAAACACGGGCCTTGCAAAACCCGCAGTTCACGGAAATGATCTCTGTTCCACTGCGTGGAACAGAAAAAGCGGGGTACCCCGCTTTGGGGGACGGGCGGCGCTTACCGCCGCTGCATTTCGCCGGTGGACAGCGTACCGCCGCTCCACCGGGAATGGCGGATCAGCCACCGCAGCCACAGCGCCGAGGCAGCCACCGCCGCCTTCAGCAGAAACGGCACCAGCGACAGAGCCGGGGCGCCGCGGAAGCCGTAGAGCGAGATGAACGCCACCTGCGCCGCCGCGCACAAAATGGCAAAGCACGCCGTGAACAGCAGCTTCGTGGGCAGCGAGCCCACCGTGGCGCGGTAAACGTAGCTGCGAAGATCCGGCTCGTGCCACAAAAGGCGCACCGTCGCCCACACGGACAGCATCGCACAGCAGACCTCGCCCACAAAGGGCAATATCACGTAAAAGCTGTTGAGCATGGCCGGCGTGGGCAGACACCCGGCGGCGATCACCGCCACGGTCATCACCGCGCTGAGCACGGTGACCCGGGTGACGAAATCCTTTTCCGACAGGGGGCCGTCGTAATGGTACATGGCGCCGGTGTATACGTACTGGCCGCTGACGTCCATATGGAAGTCGTTGAGATGGGAGCGGCGGCCCCGCTCCTTCCCCGCCGTCATCACACCAGCGCAGAATCGTCAAATTCCGCCAGCCACTGCCGGGCGGCGGCACAGACCGTGCGCAGGCACTTTTTGTCAAACGGCGAATCCAGCCCGGCGTTTTGCAGCAGCTCGCGGAAGGTGCGGCTGCCGCCCTGCTTGGTGTAAGCCATGTAATGGTTCCACGCGTTCTTGCGATCCTTTTGGATCATGGCCCAGAACTCCAGAGAAACCGTCTGGGCAAGGCAGTAATCAATATAATAGAAGGGGCTGGAATAGATGTGGTGCTGGCGCTGCCAGCCCTCGCCCTCACTGTAGAAGGGTATCTCGCCGTCCAGCTTCATCCACGGCATATACACGGCGGAAAGCTCCTTCCACACCGCGTGGCGCTGGGCCGGCGTCATGTCGGGCCGGTCATACACCTCGTGCTGGAAGTGATCCACCATGGTGCCGTAGGGGATGAAGGTCAGCGCGTCGGCCAGATGGCTGTAGAGGAACTTCTGCGTGTCCGGGCCGAAAAAGCCGTCCGCCCACGGCCACGCGAAAAACTCCATGCTCATGGAGTGTACCTCGCAGGCCTCCATGCTGGGCCAGATGT
>JAFTBL010000212.1 GCA_017455225.1 Oscillospiraceae bacterium | reverse complement strand
CGCGGGGTTAAGATTGACAAAAACGGCAGTGCCGTTTTTGTCAAAAGAGCTTGCAGCCTACTGCGCGCACTCATTGTCGGCCGTTGGCAGACAATTCGCACACTCCGTAGTCTGAGCAGTGTAATTTGCCACGTACACGCCGCGGCAAATTACGGTTTGAACTCTTCGCGCCGTGCGCGGCGCGAAATCTGCGATGCTCTTTGATATGATAAAAACCGCGCCGCCCACAGGGCGACGCGGTTTTTATCTGCAAAGCTCACTTGGCGTACAGCAATCCTACCAGCCAGTTCAAAAACCGGCCGGGCAGGATGCGCACCAGAAACGTGAACAGCTTGTAGGTAAAGCCGATGGTGTACACCGGCGCCACGGACTTCTTCTGCGCCACACGGGCGATGAAGCGGCCTGCCACGGCCGGATCCATGCCGGTCTGCTCGTCGTGCTCCATGCGCCCTACGCTGCGGCTGATGCGCCCGTCATACACGTCGTCCCCCTCCGCCACCTTTTCCCGGGCGGCGGTGAAGCCGGTTTTGATGTCGCCGGGCTGCACGGCGCACACGGTCACACCGAAGGGGCGCAGCTCGTTGGCCAGCGCGGCGGTATAGGCGTTCACCGCCGCCTTGGTGGCGGAGTAGTACGCCTGAAAAGGGATGGCGATGGGCGCGGCCACGCTGCGGAGATTGACGATGCGCCCGAAGCCCTGCCGGCGCATGACGGGGATCACCGCCCGGTTCATGCGCACCATGCCGAAGAAATTCACGTCAAACAGCTTCTGCGCCTCGGCGGCGGCGGTGAACTCCACCGCGCCGGAGATGCCGAAGCCGGCGTTGTTCACCAGCACATCGATCTGCCCCGCCTCGTCCAGCACCTGCGCCACGGCGCGCTCCACGGCGGCCTCGTCGGTGATGTCGGCGCTGATGTGGCGCAGACCCGCCACGCCCTCGGCGCGGCGGCTCAGCTCATACACGGCGTAGCCGGCGTCCTTCAGCGCCAGCGCCGTGGCTTTTCCGATGCCGGAGGTGCCTCCGGTGACAACAGCGACCTTACTCATGGAGCATCACGTCCGCAATGATATCCATGGCCTCGTCCAGCAGCGCTTCGGTGTGGGTGGCCATGTAGCTGGTGCGCAGCAGCGCCTCGCCCTCCGGCGTGGCCGGGGGCAGGGTGGGGTTGACGTACACGCCCCGGTCGTAGATCTTGGCGGCCACGTCCAGCGTGCGATAGGTCTCATAGGTGTAGATGGGGATGATGGGGGTGGGCACGTTCAGCGCGCTTTCGCGGATGGTCAGTCCCCGGTCGGTCAGCCCCTTGCGGGCGTACAGGCTCAGCTCCCGCAGCCGGTCCGGCAGCTCCGGGTGCGCCTCCAGATGGCGCAGCGCGGCCAGCGCCGTGGCGCAGTTGGCCGGGGGGATGGAGGCGGAGAAGATGAAGGGGCGGGAGGCGTGGCGCACGAACTCCGCCACCTCGGCGCTGGCGGCCATGTATCCGCCCAGCGACGCCAGCGACTTGGAGAAGGTGCCCATATACACGTCCACCTGATCCTCCAGTCCGAAATAGCTGGCGGTACCGCGGCCGCCCTCGCCCAGCACGCCCAGCCCGTGGGCGTCGTCCACCATGACCCGGGCGCCGTACTTTTTGGCCAGCGCGCAGATCTCCGGCAGCTTGGCGATGTCGCCGCCCATGGAGAACACGCCGTCGGTGATGATGAGGGCGCCCGCCGTCTCCGGCACGCGCTGCAGGCATTTTTCCAGCTCCTCCATCTCGCTGTGGCGATAGCGGAGCATCTTGCCGTAGCTCATCTGGCAGCCGGCGTAGATGCTGGCGTGGTTTTCCT
>JAFTBL010000211.1 GCA_017455225.1 Oscillospiraceae bacterium | reverse complement strand
TATACAGGCTCAAAAGCCGGTCTGTGTGCAGCGTGACGGTGGTCTCCAGCGAGATCTGCCATTGGGGCAGCGCTCCGCTCTGCTGCTGTGCCAGCACCAACGCCTCCCGCGCCCGGGGCAGCAGCGCCGTCTCACAGTAAGCGAAAAACGCCCGCCGGTAAGCGGCGCAGTAGCGGTTGAAGCGCCCGGCGCCGGCTAACTCCGGCAAACGGCACGACGCCGTGATCAGCGGCACGTCCTCCGGGGGATACTGCCGCTGCTCGGCGATCCATGTCAGCGTTTCCTGCAAATCGCAACACCCCTTTGCCTGTTTCGTTCTGTACCAATCTATGTTTCCGGGAGGCGACCGGTGAAAAAATTTGCGTTTTATGGTTTACTTTCACAAATTAAAATGATACACTACAAGAGTGCCGCGCGGAATCTGTGTGACCGGAAGGGGAATTTGACAATGAGAACGGCCAAATCCAAGATCGCCCGTAAGGAAAAAAGCGACGGCCTGTACAAGGCCATTTTGATGCTGGAAACGGAAGAGGAGTGCTACCATTTCTTTCAGGATCTTTGCACCATCTCCGAGCTGCGCTCCATGGAGCAGCGGTTCGACGTGGCGGTGCTGCTGAACGACGGTATGATCTACAATGACATTCTGGAGCGCACCGGCGCCTCCAGCGCTACCATCAGCCGCGTGAACCGCAGTCTGCTGGGCGGCAGCGGCGGCTATGAAAGCGTGCTGGAGAAGCTGGCGCGGGAGAAAGCGGAATGAACAGCTACCGCCAGCTTGCCGCCTGCTACGATGCGCTGACCGGCGACGTGGCCTACGAGCGGCGGGCGGATTTTCTGGAAAAGCTGCTGCGCCGGGCCAAGACGCCGGTACACACCGTGCTGGATCTGGCCTGCGGCACCGGCACCATGACGTGGATCCTGGCCCGGCGGGGCTATGAGATGATCGGTGTGGACGGCAGCGAGGAGATGCTGGCGCTGGCGGCGGCCAAAAGCGGGGCGGGGGAGCCACCCGTCTTTTTGCACCAATCCATGCCGGCGCTGGATCTTTACGGCACGGTGGACGCCGCGATATGCTGTCTGGACAGCCTGAACTACCTGACTCGTCCGGCGGACGTGCAGCGCACGTTGGCGCGGCTGCACCTGTTCATCGCGCCGGGCGGCATGCTGGTGTTCGACGTGAACACAGAGGCGAAGTACCGCATGATGGACGCTCAGGTGTTTCTGGATGAAACAGAAGACACCTACTGCGTCTGGCGCACCGAATACCGGCGGGAGATCTGCACCTATTACGTGGATCTGTTCCGCCGCCGCGGCGGCGTGTGGCAGCGCTCCGAGGAGGTGCACCGCCAGCGGTACTATGCGCCCCGGCAGCTGACCGAATGGCTGCAGGAGGCGGGCTTTGGCGCCGTCCGGCTGTACGGCGACGGGCGACTGCGCCGTCCCGGAGCGGAGGAGCAGAGGATCTACCTGTCCTGTGTGCGGCTGTAAAAGGGAGAGGATACGAGATGTATAAGGGCTTTTTCGGGCTTGTGGTGCTGACGCTGCTGATCGCGGCGCACTGCGTGTATCTCTGGCACGGCCGGCGGGAGAAGAAGCCGGCGTGGAGCGCCGGGCGGAAGGTCTGGCTCCTTCTGGCGGCGGCGCTGTATGTGTGCGCCTTGGCGGCGGGGCTTGTGGTGGTGCTGACGGGGCAGGACGCTGTGATCAGCCACGCCATGGGTGTTTTGGCGCTGGTGCTGGCGCTGTTGTTTGACAGCATGCTGTCCCGCGCCTGCGGAGAGAAGAACGATTTGGAGGCATAACAGTATGGCAGATCGGATCGTGCGTGCCATTTCATCGGACGGATTTGTGCAGGCGGCCGCCATTACCAGCCGGGGGCTGGTGGAGCGGGCGCGGCAGATCCATCACACCCTGCCCACCGCCACCGCGGCGCTGGGGCGGGCGCTGTCCGGCGCCAGCCTGATGGGCCACGCGCTGAAGGGACAGGGCGCCAGTCTGACGCTGCAGTTCAAGGGCAACGGCCCGCTGGGCACGGTGCTGGCGGTGTCGGACGCGGAGGGCAACGTGCGCGGCTACGCCGCCAATCCCCGGACGGAGCTGCCCTTGCGCCCGGACGGAAAGCTGGACGTGGGCGGCGCCGTGGGTCACGAGGGCACACTGACGGTCATCAAGGATCTCCACATGCGCGACCCTTACGTGGGCACGGTGGATCTGTTGGGCGGTGAGATCGCGGAGGATATCGCCGGATACTTTGCCGAGTCCGAGCAGATCCCCACGGTGTGCGCGCTGGGCGTGCTGATCGACCGGGATCAGAGCGTCCGCAGCGCCGGCGGGTATTTGATCCAGCTGCTGCCCGGCGCCGGCGAGGACGTGATCGCCAAGGTAGAGGGCGGCGTGATGGCGGCGGGCGCCGTGTCGGCGCTGTTGGAAAAGGACGACGATCCGGAGCGGCTTTTGCGCACGGTGCTGTCGGACTTTGAGGTGAAGTTGCTGGACGAAACACCGGTGGAGTATCGCTGCTACTGTTCCCGGGAGCGGGTGGAGCGGGCGCTGCTGTCGCTGGGCGCGGCGGAGCTGGAGGATATCCTGCGCCAGCAGGGCTCCTGCCGGATGACCTGCCAATTCTGCGACGAGGTGTACGATTTCTCCGGCGACGACCTGCGCACCATGCTGGCAGGACTGAAAAAAGAGCCGCGCTGAAGGGGAAATTTTTGAAAAGTTTTTGTTGACAGAAGCAGCCTGCTTTAGTATAATATCCCTTGCCGCTGCAAAAGCGGCGGGGTCGGGAGCATAGCTCAGCTGGTTAGAGCACCTGCCTTACAAGCAGGGGGTCACTGGTTCGAGTCCAGTTGTTCCCACCAGAATATGGCCAAGTAGTTCAGTTGGTTAGAACGCCAGCCTGTCACGCTGGAGGTCGTGGGTTCGAGCCCCATCTTGGTCGCCATACGCCTCTGTAGCTCAGCTGGTAGAGCAACGGACTGAAAATCCGTGTGTCGTTGGTTCGACTCCGACCGGAGGCACCATTTGCGGGCGTAGCTCATCTGGTAGAGCGCGACCTTGCCAAGGTCGAGGTAGCGAGTTCGAGCCTCGTCGCCCGCT
>JAFTBL010000210.1 GCA_017455225.1 Oscillospiraceae bacterium | reverse complement strand
TGTCAAAAAACGGCTATGCCGTTTTTTGACAGTCTCCGAGCCTGCGGCACGGCCGCAGGCTCCTTTTCTTATATGCGCCTCTCCGCCGCCTGGTTTTTTCCGGCATGGGACGGCCATGGTCTGCCATAGAGTGATCAGGAGGAGGGGATGCTATGCTTGCGTTAGCGCTTTTGCTGCTGTCCAAAAGTCTGTTTTTGTCGCTCCATCTGGCCCAGAACGCCGGGTCGTTCCCCAAGCCCCTGTCCGCCGTGGAGGAGCAGGAGTGTCTGGCCCGCGCGGCCGCCGGCGACATGGACGCGCGCAACAAGCTGGTGGAGCACAATCTGCGGCTGGTGGCGCACATCGTGAAGAAATACTACACCCAATCCGACCAGCAGGACGACCTGATCTCCATCGGCACCATCGGGCTCATCAAGGCGGTGAACACCTTCCGCCCGGACAAAAACATCCGCCTTGCCACCTATGCCGCCCGCTGCATCGAAAACGAGATCCTCATGTACTTCCGCTCCCAGCGCAAGCTGCAGGGGGAGGTGTCCCTCAACGACACCATCGAAAGCGACAAGGACGGCGAATCCCTTTACCTGCTGGACGTGATCGGCACCGAGGACACCATGCTGACCGACCTGCAGTCCCGTGACGACACGGTGCTGATCCGCCGGCTGGTGCGCCAATGCCTGACGGAGCGTGAGGCGGACGTGATCCGCCGCCGCTACGGGCTGGAGGGGCGGGAGAGCCAGACCCAGCGGCAGGTGGCGGCGGTGTACGGCATCAGCAGGAGTTACGTGTCCCGCATCGAAAAGAAGGCGCTGCAGAAGCTGGAGTCGGCGCTTCGGGAGCTGACGGGGACGCCGTAAAAACCGGTTTACGGGGCCCCGCCGCCGTGGTATAATCAAAGCATACCAAAGAGAGGAGGGGGCGCCGTGGAGCGGGTGATCCTGCACTGCGATCTGAACAGCTTTTTTGCCTCGGTAGAGCTTTTGAGCCATCCGGAGCTGCTGGATCTGCCGGTGGCGGTGTGCGGCGACCCCGCCTCCCGCCACGGCATCATCCTGGCCAAGAACGACCACGCCAAGCGCTATGGCGTGCAGACGGCGGAAACGCTGTGGCAGGCCAGACAGAAATGCCCCTCGCTGGTGCTGCTGCCGCCCCACCACGCCCTGTATCAGGAGTATTCCAAGCGGGTCAACGAGATCTACGGCCACTACACCGATCTGGTGGAGCCCTTCGGCATCGACGAGAGCTGGCTGGACGTGACCGGCAGTATGCACCTGTTCGGCGGCACGGGCAAAGCGGTGGCGGACGAGCTGCGCCGGCGCATCCGCCGGGAGCTGGGGCTCACCATCAGCGTGGGCGTCAGCTTCAACAAGGTGTTTGCCAAGCTGGGCAGCGACTACCGCAAGCCCGACGCCACCACGGTGATCGGCCCGGACGACTGGCGGCAGATCGTGTGGCCACTGCCGGTGGGGGATCTTTTGTTCGTGGGCAAGGCGGCCCGGAAGGTGCTGCACCGCTGCGGCGTGGAGACCATCGGCCAGCTGGCGGCCTATGACCGGGAGCAGCTGGAGCAGCTGATGGGCAAGCTGGGCGGCCAGCTCCACGATTACGCCAACGGGCGGGAGCACAGCCCCGTCAAGCCCCAGGGCTGGCAGGAGCCGGTGAAGTCGGTGGGCAACGGCACCACCTTCCCGCAAAACCTCACCCGGCCTGACGAGGTGCGCACCGGGCTGTCCCTGCTGTGCGACAGCGTGGCCTCCCGCCTGCGGCGCCACGGACTGTACTGCGGCGGCGTGTCCGTCACCATCCGCACGGCGGATTTCAAGACCTTCAGCCGCCAGAAGCGGCTGGACGGCCCCACCCGGCTCATGCGGGACATCTACCGCGCCGCCGCGGAGCTTGCCATGGCGGCGTGGCACGCGCCCCAGCCCATCCGCATGCTCACCGTCACGGCCCTCTATATCACCGAGAACGCGGACTCCTACGGGCAGGAGGATCTGCTGGGCGCGGCGGATCGGGCACAGGACGAGCGGCAGGAAAAGCTGGAGGGCGCCATGGCCGCCATCCGTGAAAAATACGGCAAGGGCGCCATCGCCTTCGGCACTGCGTCGGAGAAAAAGGTGGGCTGGGACGATTGAGCCCCGTAAAAGCGCATGAAAAAACGTCCCCCTGCGGCAGGTGCTCCGCAGGGGGACGTTCCGTTTTTTTACTTGTGCAGCAGGGGCGAGAGAGGCTTGTAGATGAAAAAGCAGATCAGCACGTCCAACAGCCCCTTGCACAGGGTAAACGGCACGTTGAAGATCAGCAGGCAGTTCAGCAGCGGATCGCCGGTGGCCATACCGCTGACGCCGCTCAGGATCGCCTCATAGGCGCCGATGATGGCCTCCAGCGGGAAGTTGAGGATGGCCACGTAGGCGGGGTAGACCAGAAAATAGTTCAGCGGCAGGCTCACCGCCGCCATGGCGGCCGCCCCCAGCACCGAGCCCAGCAGCGCCGTGCCCCGGGACTTCCGGCGCCGGTACACCAGACCCGCCGCCAGCACGAACACGCCGCCCAGCAGGAAGTTGCACAGCTCTCCCACCCCGGCGGAGTGGCCGAAGGGCAGGTGCAGCAGGTTTTTCACCAGTTGGATCACCACGCCCCACACCGGCCCCAGCGCAAAGGTGCCCAGCAGCGCCGGCAGGTCGGACAGATCCAGCTTCACAAAGCCGGGCATGACGGGGACGGAGATCTCCACGAACTGGAGCACGGCGGCCACCGCCGCCAGCATGGCGGCCACGGCCAGATGATGGGTCTTTTGTTGTTGTGTCATAAAAAACACTCCCTCCGATGACGTAAAACACCCCGAAGACGGTTGCCTTCCAAGGTGTACGCATCAAAAGGAGCATCACAAAACGACGCCGCACACGCCTTCTCTCATCCAGACTGTTACTGTCGGTAC
>JAFTBL010000209.1 GCA_017455225.1 Oscillospiraceae bacterium | reverse complement strand
TGGGAGTCGGTGAAGTAGGCGGGCACGGTGATGACCGCCTCGGTGACCGTGCTGCCCAGATACGCCTCGGCGTCCGCCTTCAGCTTCTGCAGGATCATGGCGCTGATCTCCTGAGGCGTGTAGCTTTTGCCGTCGATGCTTACCCGGTGATCGCTGCCCATCTCACGCTTGATGGAGGAGATGGTGCGGTCGGGATTGGTGATGGCCTGCCGCTTGGCGACCTGCCCTACCATGCGCTCGCCGGTCTTGGAAAACGCCACCACGGACGGGGTGGTGCGGTTGCCCTCTGCGTTGGCGATGACGACGGCTTCGCCGCCCTCCATGACGGCCACGCAGGAATTGGTTGTACCCAGATCGATACCGATTACCTTGGACATAATGATTGCCTCCTAATATATCTGTAATTGATTTGCTTACCGGATTCAGTTTGCCACCTTGACCATGGCAAAGCGCAGCACCTTATCACCCAGCGTGAAGCCCTGCTGGAAGACCTCTACCACCGTGTTCTCGCCCACGGAGTCGTCCTCCACGTGCATGACGGCGTTGTGCTTTTCCGGGTCGAAGGGCTGGCCCAGCGACTCGATGGGCTGCACGCCCAGCTTTTCCAGCACGGCAGTGAGCTGCTTGGCGATCAGCTCCAGCCCCTGCCGGTGGGGGTCGCCCTCCTCATACTGGCTCACGCCCCGCTGCAGATTGTCGTACACGTCCAGAAAGGGCTTGACGGTGTCCGCCTTGGCGGTGTCGTAGAGATTTTCCTTCTCCTTGGCGGTGCGCTTGCGGAAGTTGTCGTACTCGGCGGCGAGGCGCAGATACTTGTCGTTCCCCTCTGCCACCAGCTTGGCAAGACCCTCCATCTGCGCCATCTGCTCGGCGGTGACGGTATAGGTTTCCGGAGCGGTCTGCTCTTCCGCCGGCTCTGCCGGGGCGGTTTGCTCCTCCGCCGCCGGGACGTCGGTCAGGGGCGTTTCCTCCCGGGGCGATTCCTTTTCTTTCTTGCTCATGTCTCTTCCTCCTTGGGGGGCAGCTCGTTCCGCTTGCCGAACATGGCGCTCAGGCTCTCGGCAAAGTAGCTGAGCCGGGCCGCCACGGTGGCGTAGTCCATCCGGGTGGGGCCAACCACGCCCACAAGCCCCCGCATATTATCGCCAATGTCATAGCTGGCCACGATCACGCTGCTTTCCTTCAGCGCGTCATTTACGTTTTCCGGGCCGATGAGGATCTGCATGGACGCACCCCCTGCGGGGGCGGGCAGATCCGCTTTGCTCTCGGCCATGAAGCGCATCAGATCGTGGGCCTTGTCCACGTCACGGTACTCCGGGAATTTCAAAAGCCGGCTGGCGCCCTCGGTGAACACCTCCTGCCGGGAGGTCTCGCTCACCTGCGCGGCGGCGTATTCCACCACGCGGTTGAGAAGCAAAAACCGGCCGCCCTCCACCTGATCGCTCAGGCTCATAAGGTGCTGATTCATCTCGGGCACGGCGAGGCCGGTGAAATGGGTGTTGAGCAGGTGGCTCAGCTCCGGCAGGGCCGAAGCCTCCACCGGCAGCTCCGGACGGAGCAGACGGCTTTTCACCGAGCTGTCCGACAGCATCACCACGGCGATCACGCCGTCGGCTCCGGCGCTCAACAGCTCGAACCGGCGAACGGTGGCCGCCCGGGTGCGGTCGGCCACGGTGTAGGCGGGGTAGCCCACGAAGCTGGACACCATCCGACCCGTACGCTCCAGCATCTCTTCCGTGCCGCCCAGCGCGCCGGACAGGGAGCGGTTGATCTCCTCCGCCTCCTCCGAGGTAAGGGGACGACGCTCCATCAGCTCGTTCACGTACATCCGGTAGCCCTGCGGCGACGGGATGCGGCCGGCGGAGGTGTGAGGCTGCTCGAGATAGCCCATTTCCACCAGCTCCGCCAGCTCGTTGCGCACGGTGGCGGAGCTGATCTTGCCGCTCATGCGCTCCACGATGGCCTTGGAGCCCACCGGCTCCGCCGTTTCCACGTAGCGCTCCACGACGATCTTTAATATTTGCTTTTTACGCTCCGTCCATTCCATATGGCACCTCATTTAGCACTCTTTTCCCCGGAGTGCTAAATCAGTTTACCATTCCCTCCCTGCAAAGTCAATAGGCGGGGTTTTAATAAACTGTAAACAAAAAAACGCCGCACCGGCGTGAGGGTGCGGCGAAGGGGAGCGGATCATTTCCACGTGATGCGGTCGGGGTGCTCCGGCGAGAGGAGCCGGGTGCGGCGCAGAGAGGGGAGCAGCCCCTGCAGCAGCATATACAGCAGCAAAATCTGCACAGGGAGGTAGAGGGTGTTCTTCACCACGCTGGTGGCGGCGTAGTAGAGGTAGCCCTTGCCGTAGAGCATATGGCTCCACAGGCAGCCCAGCCCCACGTTGACGGGGTAGTTGGTCAGAACCTTGGCGGCCGCGACGCGCCAGACCGTGATGCGCTGGCGGTAGAAAAACAGGGCGTAGATTGCCACCGCCAGCACGGTGTTGAGGGTGTAGCCGGGAAAGAAGGGACCGCCGGGATGGATCACCCAGCCCAGCACGTCCTCCGCCGCGCCGTAGAGCACGCCCAGCACCGGCCCGCCCACCGCGGCCGCCAGCGCACGGGCCAGAAAGGACACCGAAATCTTCAGATTGTCCGCCACGGGAATGCTGAAAAGCCCCAAGGCGATGGCGGCAGCGATCATCAGCGCGCAGAACACCAGCGCCCGGAGATTTTTCAGCTCGGCCGCCGCAGCGCGCCAATAGGCGCGGGAGAAGGGAGAGGAGAACAGGGACATAAAAAGACCTCCTTTGCACGATTTGGCAGTCCGTTTCCGGAAATGCCGCACAAAGGAGGGTATGGCTCCACCATGCGGCAGCGGGATGCGGGGGCCGCACTGCAAAGGCGCGCCTTTTTCGTCCGGCGGACAACTCCCCGTCCCGCCGGCACTTGGACACGCGGCCCCCTACTCTGCCTTGTTGAGACCATTATCTGCCATTTTCTGAAAAATGCAAGGGGGAAGCGGAACGGATCAGCCTGCGGCGGGGGTGTTCACCACGCCGGTGAACAGAGGCAATCCGTCCTCGCCGGTGACGGCGAAGAAGAAGGGACGGTCCACGGTGAAGTCCAGCTCCTCCCCCTGGGGCAGAGCCGAGCCGCACACGCCGATCACCGTGAACGCCGCGGCGGTGACGCCCTCCTCGTCCACCGCCACCCGGGCAGCGTGTTTGCACTGAGAGAGATAGAGCCCGGTGGTGGGCGTCAGAGGCGAGAAGTCGGAGCGGGCGTCGTCCAGCACGTCGGTGACACCCAGCGCCCGCAGCCCCGGCAGGAGATCTACGGAGGAGCTGACGTCGAACTTGGGCAGGGACAGATTCACCAGATAGTTCCCCTGCCGGCAGGCGTCTTTGTCAGAGAGCAGGAAGTCCATGGCTGTGCCGCGCTGCACCAGCTCCTCCGGCGAAACGCCTTCCTCCGGCAGCAGGAGCCACATGGCCGCGCCGTCCTGCAGAGGGACCGGCAGGGCCAGGAAGCCGTCGCCGGTGTATACGGTGCGCAGCACCTTGTAGTCATGCATGAAATCGCAGGTCACGTCGCCGTCCGGGGCACGGAAGGTATCCGGCGCGGTGGCCACGTCATCAAACGGTTCGTTCCACCGGGTGCGGAAGTACACGGTGGTGGCCAGCGCCAGCACCGTTTCCGGCTGCAGTTGGATCTGACCCGCCTGCTCCTGCAGCAGACCGCCGGTCTGGTCGTTGAGCCACGCCTGTAGCGCCGCGTCCAGCTCCGGCGACCCCATGGCGCCCTGATAGGAGGAGGCGTAGTAGTCCCGGGCCAGCGTTTCCAGCGTCTCCGGCACGAAGGAAAGATCCTCCGCCAGCCACAAAGAGGCGGCCAGCACGCTGGTGGTGAGCCCGTCGTCCTGATGGTGCGCCTCCCACAGCGCCTTGGCCCGTTGACGCACGGTTTCCACGTCCGGCGCCCCCAGCAGAGTCAGGATCTGGGCGCGGCTGTCGCCGTCGGTCAGCTCCGCCAGCATGCTCAGCGCCAGATACACGTTCAGCGGGGAATAGACGCGGTTTTCGCGCTTCTCGCTTGCCAGAAAGACGGGGGCGGTGGCGCGGAGATAGCCGTCCAGCGCGCCGGTGTAGACCGCGGCATTCTCCCGCCGGGCCTCCCGCGCCGCCCACCACTGCTCTGAAATCCCATTGGCATAGGCGTCGCCCTTTGCCCAATCCGCCTCCGAGGGGTGGGGAGTCGTTTCGGGATAGACGGCCTGCGCCAGAGCGAACAGGTTTTTCGTTTCGCCGTCGTGGGTGCCGGGGGACGGCGGCGTGGGATCGTCGCCGGGGGAGGCTTTGCGGAAGGTAGGCAGCACCGCCGCCGCCAGCACCGCCAGCGCAAGGCACGCCGCCGCCAGCGACACCGTCCGCCACGGGAAGGCGCGGCGGAGCGTTTCGCGGGCGGATTGTATGGTCAGATCGTTGATCTCGCCGATGGCGTCCATCAGCTGATCGCGGGGGTCACGTTTCAAGAAAAACACCTTCTTTTATCAAATAATCACGCAGCTTCTGCCGGGTGCGGCGGAGCATGGACTTCACCTTGCTCTGGCTGAAGCCGAAGCGGCGGGCGATGTCCTCCACGCTGTCCACGTACCAGTAGCGGCACACGAACACGCGCCGGGCGGCCTGGGGCTGGGATGCGAGAAAACGGTCGAGGCTGCGGCCCAGCTCCGCTGTCTCCAGAGCCGTTTCCGCGCTGCCGCCGCCGATGCACTCGGCCAGCTCGTCGTATACCAGCGCCGTTTCGCCGCCGCCCCGCTTCTGCGCCCGGCCGCGCCGCCAAAGATGCAGCGCCGCGCGGCGGCACAGCTTGCCCAGAAACGGCCCCAGCAGCGCCGGGCGGTGGGGCGGCATGGCGTTCCACGCCGCCAGATACGCGTCGTTTACCGCCTCCTCCGCATCCTGCGGGTCGGGGAGGACGGCGCCGGCCACGGAGCGGCAGTAGCCGCCGTATTTCTCCGCCGTTTCCGCCAAAGCACGCTGATCGCGGGCCCAATACAGCGCCACGATCGCCTGATCCTCCACCGGATCACCTCCTTTGAAAGCGCTTTCTACCCTATAACTGCCCAAATCCCCGCCGCCGGTCGCGCCGGGGACGAAAAAATTTGCATTTGCCGGGAAATCTGCTATCATGATAGCAGAACGGAGCGGGAGAGTAAAGAAAAACGCGCATTTACCGGCGGACAGGCGCCGGGCGCGTGAGGAGAGAGCTATGAAGCAGAACTACAAGCTGACGCTGGCCTACGACGGCACCCGGTTTTTCGGCTGGGAACGGCAGCCGGGACGGGACACCGTGCAGGGCAAGCTGGAGAGCGTGCTGACGGAGATGACCGGCGGGGCGGTGGAGGTGATCGGCGCGGGGCGCACCGACGCGGGCGTGCACGCCCGGGCCATGGTGGCCTCCGCTGTGCTGGACACGGCGCTGTCGCCGGAGGAGATCCGGGACTATCTCAACCGCTATCTGCCCGACGCCATTGCCGTGCGGGAGGTGAAGCCCTGCGCACCCCAGTTCCACGCCCGGTACAAGGCCAAGGGGAAGACCTATCGCTACACGTATTTCGATGGGCCGGTGCGGCCGGTGTTCGACCGGCGGTACGTGGCGCTGTCGCCGGTGACGCTGGACGCGGGGCGGATGCAGCAGGCGGCGGACATGCTGGTGGGGGAGCATGACTTTGCCGCCTTTTGCGGCAATCCCCACATGAAAAAATCCACCGTGCGGACGGTGGACGGCATTTCGGTGGAGAGGCGCCGGGACCGGGTGATCATCACCGTACACGGCGACGGCTTTTTGCAGAACATGGTGCGCATCATCGCCGGGACGCTCTATGAGATCGGCCGGGGCTTCTGGGAGCCGGAGCGGGCGGCGGAGATCCTTGCCGGCCGCGACCGGAAGGCGGCGGGCCCCACCGCGCCGCCGGAGGGCCTGTGCCTGATGAAGGTGGATTACTGAAACGAAGAAACACCGGGACGGGTCAAAAGACCCGTCCCGGACAGTTTGTCCAAAAAAGCCTCGCAGAGTTCCGCCGCCGCAGCGGCGGAAGATATTTTATGTAATTTCTGACGACATGCGCGTCAGAAATTACACCTATCAGACTACGGAGTGTGCGAATTGTCCGCCAAAGGCGGACAAAGAGTGCGCGTAGTAGGCTGCGAGCCTTTTGTCAAAAAACGGCATAGCCGTTTTTTGACAGTTTCACCGGGACGGGTCAAAAGACCCGTCCCGGTGTGTTTTACATATTGCGGATGTCCTTCAGCAGCTCGTCCAGCGACATGGTGCGCACCAGATCGTCTGCGGAGGGATCCTCCGGCGGCGCTGACGGGGTTTCCCCGGCGGGAGCATCCCCGGCGGGAGCTTCCTCGGTGGCAGCGTCTTCGACGGGCGTTTCCTCGGCGGAGGTTTCCTCGGCGGGGGTTTCCTCAGCGGGGGCATCCTCGGCAGGGGTTTCCTCGGCGGGGGTTTCCTCAGCGGGGGTTTCCTCGACAGGGGCTTTCTCGGCGGGGTTTTCCTCGGCGGGAGCTCCCTCGGCAGGGGTTTCCTCAGCGGGAGTTTCCTCGGCAGGGGTTTCCTCAGCGGGGGTTTCCTCGGCGGGGGCATCCTCAGCGGGGGCTTCCGGCGCTATCGGCGGGGGAACGGGGGGAAAAGAGGGACCGTCATCATCCGGCTCGTCTTCGGCGGGAGGCTCCGGCTGGCCGGGCAGGGAGCGCAGCGCCTTTTTCCGCCCCACGGCCTTGCCTACCAGCGTGCCCAGCACGTAAAAGAGCAACAAGAGAAGGAACAGCCCGGCGGCGCACAGCGCCCACAGCGGAACGGGCCCTACGCTTTCGCCGATCAGCGGCACCGTCACGCCGGCCTGCGCCAGCGCGGCGGCGCGGGAGAGAAGATCGTTCTCCTCCGGCTGGTCGGGCGTGACCGGCTCCACCGCGGGAACGGCGGGATCCTCATCGCCCGGCAGCACCTGCGGCACCGCGCCCTTGAAGAAGGGCAGACGGAACACGTGGACGACGTAGGCGCAGGCGGTGGTGCCGTCCTCGGCGGTGCAGACCACACGCAGGGGATTGTCGCCGGGCTTGAGGAAGGAGGAGGCGCCCTTGACCTGCAGCGCCTTTTCGTCCTGCGCCGTGCCGGACAGGGAGATCTGCTTCACCTCAAAGGGTACGTAGACCACGTACTCCTTGGTGTCGGGATCGAACGCCGGACTGACGGCGCCCGCGCTGACGGACAGGGACGACAGAAGGGCGTTGTCGCTGGCTTTATAATCGGGATCCTGCTCCCGGGTGACGGAGATGTAATACTGCTTGCGGCTGCCGTTCTCGGCGGTCACCGTCAAGGTGACGGTGTTGGCACCCACCACCAGATCGTTGCCGGACACGGTGACCCACGAGCCGCTGTGGGCGCGGGTGTAGTCCAGATCCAGTGCGGTGACGCTGAAGGGCACCGTGACGGAATAGTTGGTGACGTCGGCGCTGAAGGAGGGGGAGAGGGAGGCGCCGGCGCAGGTGAGGGAGGACAGGTTGGCGTTGCCGCTCAGGGGGGCGGCCACCGTGGCGCTCCAGGATGCGCTGCCCAGCGAGATGGTGCTGTTGGTATCGGAGGCGGTGACGCCGGAGACACCGGCGGACACGGCGCTGCCGGAGGAGGCGCCGGAGCTGACGGTGAAGGTGGCGGTCAGCACGGCGGCGCTGCTGTTGATGGGGTTGGTCATGGCCGTGTCGTAGGTGGTGAAGGTATTGCCGTTGAGAGTGACCGTCCAGCCGCTGCGGGCAGAGGATACGTTGCTCAGGCTCATGCCGGACATGCCGGAGAAGGAGCCGTTGATGGCCGTGAGGCCGCTGCCGCTGGCATAAAGCGTCAGCGTGACGGTGTCGCCGGGGCGGATGCCGTCCGTGCTGCCGCTGAGACTGACGCCTGCCGCCTCCGCCTGCCGGGGCAGCGCCAGCAGCGCCGCCAGCAGGCAGACCGCCAGAAAACGAACGAAGGATCTTTTCATGCCGCGCCTCCTTGTCAGTTGGGTGAAATGGTGCGCCGACCCAGCGTAACGGCCAGCATCTGGGCAAAGTCGGTGACGTCCACCGTCTTGTCGCCGTTGAGATCGGCGGCCTGCGCCGCCGCGCCGGAGAGAGTGGTGCGGCCCAGCAGGTGGGCGTTGATCTGCATCATGTCGGTAATATCGGTCAGGCCGTCGCCGTTGACGTCGCCGGTGACTACCACGGTCAAACGTTGCTGGACGGCGCCGTTCACCGTCAGCGTAACGGTCATGCCGGTGGCCACCTTGCCGGTGACGGCGGCGCCGTTTTTATCCGTGACGGTGATGAGCTTGGCAGGCGCCAGAGCGCCCACCAGCTGGGAGGCGGTGGTGCCGGCGGCGATCCGCCGCACGAAGCCGCCGGAGAGGGCGTAGCTGCCGGTGGAGGTGATCTCGGTGACGGAGGACAGGGTGTGGGCGTCGTACCGGGCGGTGAAGGTGAGGTCTTGCTCGCCCATGGTCATGCCGGCGGTATAACCCGCCCAGCCGGCAAAGGTGTAATACTCCGTGTCGGAGCTCTTGCGCTCCGGATCCTTGGGCGCGGGGATCTTCTCCCCCTTCGTCAGCGCGCCGGAGGCGAGGACGGTCTTGCCGTCGTGATCGTAGAAGGTATAGGTGTATTGCCTGTTCCACCGGGCGGTGAGCGTGGTGTTTTGCGCGTAGGCGGTGGAGGCGGCGCTGACCTGCCGCCCGTCCCCGTCAAACCAGCCGGCAAAGGCGTAGTCGGGGCGGGTGGGCGTGGGCAGACCGGAGAGAGCCTGACCCGGCTCGTAGGTCAGTGTGGTGGGAGAGCAGGAGCCGCCGCTGGGATCGAGGGTATAGGTCACGGCGGTGGTGCTGCTGACCACGGCGAAGGGGGAGGTCAGCTCGTAATGGCTGCCGGAGGCGTCGTCGGCGGTGATGCGGAAGGTGTAGTTGCCGGCCGACAGGCGGCCGAAGGGCGTGCTGCCGTCCAGCCCGCTCAGATCAAAGACTTTTGCATTGGGCGAGGCGCCGGCAGAATAGAGGACGCTGCCGCTGCTGCTGAGGATCTGGGATTTGACGGAGCTGATGTCATAGGTGCTGCGGAGGGTGCCCCGCAGGTAGTAGCCGGAGGAGCCCTCCACCAGCTTGTTCGCCACGGTGGGGTAGTTGGCGCCGGTGAGCGTCCAGCCTGCGTTGCCGGGGGTAAACTGCCACTGCCGGGCGCTTTCGCCGGCGCTCAGACCGCTGCCGGCGGTGGCGGCGCAGGTCAGATATTGGCCGGTGGCCCGGTTTTTCAGCGCGAAGCCGCTGCCCGCGTTCTCCAGCGCCCAGAACTGCTCGTTTCCGGCGGAGGGGACGGCCATGGTCACGCCGCTGTCGGAGGCGGTCAGGCGCATGGTTCCGGCCTCATTGGACACGGTGTAATAACCGCTGGCATAATAGGTCAGCCGCAGCTGGGCGGCCGACGGATCCAGCACAAGGCCGGAGCCGATGAAGAGCTTCTGATTCTCCGGCAGGCTGACGGTGTAGAGCCCCTCGCTCAAGGGCGCGTCGGTATAGCCGTACTGCGCCAGCATCACCTGCGCCTCGGCGGGCTCGTTGACCCACAGGCGGATGTACACGCCCAGCTGGATATCGCCGGAGTTGCCGGAATAGTAGTAGAGCGCCTTGCCCGCGATGCCGTATTTTTCGGCGGTGGGGCCGTACATCTTATAATCCACGTCGTCGTCCGAGTCCAGCTTGCCGCTTTCAGCGTATACGGCGCGGATCAGCTCGCTCTCCGGCTGGTTGGCAAAGCCGCCCAGCGTTTTGAAGGCCCGGACGAAGATGTTGGCGGCGGAGTCGGGCCCGTGCTGGATGGCCCGGGACCACAGCACATTGCGCAGGGCGATGGAGTAGTTGGACATATCGAAGGAGGGGCAGCGGGCCGGATCCTTAAGGGCGTTGAGCGCGGAGACGTAAAACGCCTCACGGGCATAGTCCCGCTGGGCTTGGGCAAAGGCGTCGTAGTTGTCGGAGGCGCACTCCTTCCACGCGGCGCTGAACAGCGGGCCGCAGCCGGGGGTACCGGTATAATAGGCGTCGTGCAGCTTGTCGCCGAAGCTGCGGTAGACCAGATTGTCCGACTGCTGCAGCCACTCGAAGAAGCGCCTGGGCGTGCCGGCGTTGCTGGCGAACATATAAAGGCCGTAGGATGTGCCGCCCAGATCGCCGTACACGGTGGCCACCTCGTCGGCCTTGCCCCGGGATTCGTAGGCGGAGCTCAGCTCGCCCAGCATGGTTTTCTCCAGATCGTCCGCCGCCGTGGCGAAGGCGGGCAGGAACAGCGCGCCGGAGGCGGCGGAGAGCACCGTGGCGGCGCACAGCAGCAGCGCCAGCGTCCGTTGACCCGGCTTCTTCACGTGTGACCGCCCCCTTTGCGTAAGATTTACATAACAATCGTAAAAACAAGTATAGCATAACGCCGCGTCGATGTCCACCGCAAATTGTGGAAAAACGGGAGAAAGAGACGGTTTTTGCGGGGGGGGCGCCAAAGGAAAAAGAAATGTTATGTAAACAAAAAGACGGGGAGGAACGGTCGAGAAACCGTTCCTCCCCGCGGGGTCTGTCAGCCGGGCGGGCGCGGCGGTTCAGCCGGCCTGCCGGGCAAAGCTGTTGTCCACCAGCACGTCGAAGGGAACACGATCCGCTTCGGTCAGCTGGCCGGCGCCGATCATGATGTCCTCCACCCGCTCCCAGGCGTCGGACTCCATCACCGGCGTTTCGTTCCACGCGCCGATGGAGCGGAGACGGCCCACCACCGCGGCCACCAGTGCAGCGTCGGTATCGGGGAACTGGGGCGCGATGACCTCCGCCACCTCCGCGTCGGTGTGGGAGGCCACCCATTGCTGGGCCTTGGCGATGGCGGCGGTGAATTTTTGCACCGTGTCAGCGTGCTGCGCCAGATACGTCTGGGAGGCGAAATAGACGGTGTAGGGCACGTCTCCGCTCTCCTCGCCCAGCGACAGAAGGATGGTCCCCTGCCCCTCCAGCGCCACCTGCGAGGCGCTGGGCTCGAAGAGGGCCACGTAGTCGCCGCTGCCGCCGGTGAAGGCGCCCGCCATCATGTTGAACTGCACCGAGGTGTCCACCGTTACGTCCACGCCCGGCTCCAGGCCGTTTTTGCGCAGCACGTATTCCAGCGTCATCTCCGGCATGCCGCCGAGGCGCCCGCCGATGACGGTCTTGCCCCGCAGATCCTCCCAGGAGAACGCGGTGTCCTCCCTGCCTACCAGAAATGAGCCGTCGCGGCGGGTCAGCTGGGCAAAGATGCGGGGATAGTCCTCCTTGCCCTGCCGGTACACGTACAGGCAGCTTTCACCGCCGGCCAGCCCAATGTCGCTCTGGCCGGACACCACGGCGGTCATCACCTTATCGGCTCCGCCGCCGTTGGTCAGCTCCACATCCAGCCCCTGCTCGGCAAAATAGCCCAGCTCCATGGCCGCGTACTGCGGCGCGTAGAACACAGAGTGGGTGACCTCGTTCAGACGCACCGTGGTGCGCTCCGTCGCCGTTTGCCCGCAGCCGGCCAGCAGCGGGCACAGCATCGCCGCCGCGCACAGCGCGGCAAAGATCCGTTTCATTGCACAACCCCCCAAGTTTTTACAAAAAATTTTTCCGCCCACAGCACGGCACCGTACATCACCACCGCGCACACCGCAAGGATCAGCACGCTGGCCATTACCAGATCCATGTTGAACACCTGCGAGCCGTACACGATGAGATAGCCCAGCCCCGCCCGCGAGACCAGAAACTCACCCATGATGACGCCCACCCACGAAAGACCTACGTTGACCTTCAGCGTGGCCAGCAGCGTGGCGCCGTTGGCCGGCAGGATCAAAAGCCGCAGGATCTGGCCCCGGGTGGCGCCCAGCGTGCGCATCAGGCGCACTTTTTCCTCATCCACGCCGCGAAAGCCCTGATACACGTTCAGGATCGTCACGATCAGCGAGATGGCCAGCGTCATGGCGATGATGGCGCCGGTGCCGGCGCCCATCCACACGATGAAGATGGGACCCAGCGCCGTTTTGGGCAGGGCGTTGAGCACCACCAGATAGGGATCCAGCACCCGGCTGCACCGGGGCCACCACCACATGCACACCGCCACCGCAGTGCCCAGCGCCGTGCCGGCGGTAAAGCCGATCACCGTTTCCAGCACCGACGTGCCCACGTGGCGCCACAGCTGACCCTCACGCAAAAGCTGCGCCGCCGTGGACGCCATGCGGGAGGGGGAGCTGATGAGGAAGCCGTCGCTCCAGCCCAGGCGGGTGCTGACCTCCCATACCACCAGCAGCGCCAGCAGGAGCAGCGAGCGCCACAGGCGCACAGCCCGCCTTTCCCGACGCTGCCGGGCAAGATACGCCGCCCGGCCGGGCGAGAGATTATCCATGCAGATCCAACTCCTTCCAGACCCGGTTGAACCAGCCGGGAAACAGGGACGAATCCCGCCGCTCCATGGGCGACAGGCGCTTCAGCTCCCCCAGATCGAATACCGCCTTCACCGTGGCGGGACGGCGGCTGAGCACCACGATCCGGTCGGACATGCTGACCGCTTCGGAGATGTCGTGAGTCACCAGCAGCGCCGTTTTTCCCTGCTCGCGGATGATGCGGCAGATGTGGTCGGATACGTTCAGCCGCGTCTGATAATCCAGCGCGGAAAAGGGCTCATCCAGCAGCAGGATCCGGGGGCCGGTGGCCAACGTGCGGATCAGGGCGCAGCGCTGGCGCATGCCGCCGGAGAGCTGACCCGGTTTTTTGTGGGCAAACTCCGCCAGACCGTACCGTTCCAGCAGCGCCCGCACCGCCGAGCAGCGCGCAGGCGTGTTTTCATGCCGCACCGTCAGACCCAGCGTCACGTTGTCCCAGATGGTGCGCCACGGAAACAGCTGATCCCGCTGGGGCATGAAGCCGATCAGCGGCGAGGGGCCGGCGATGGGCCGCCCGTCCAGCAGGATGCGGCCGGAGGAAAGGGGCTCCAGCCCGGCGATGGCGCCCAGCAGCGTGGATTTTCCGCAGCCGGAGGGCCCGACGATGCTGCAGAACTCCCCCTCCTCCATGGAAAAGGATACGTCTCGCAGCGCCTCCACTTCGCCGTTGGCCGCCTGATACGTCAGGGCGGCGTTTTGGAGCTCGATGATCATTCTCGTATGACCTCCTTACGTATAAAGATGCGCGGAGAATGGCTCTCCGACCCTATACTATGCCGCCGCCGGTGCGCCGGTGCTTGCCTGCGGCGGCGGGATGTGGTACAGTAGAGAAAAAGGAGGCGATAGCGTGAACGAGGCGTTTTATCCCACGGAGCTGGGATGGCTGAAGGTATGCTGCCGGGACGACGCGGTGACGGCGCTGCGCTGGGTGGACGAGCCGGAGGGCGCTCAAAGCCCGTCGCCGCTGACGGACGAGGCCGCACGGCAGGTGGGGCAGTATCTGGCGGGGGAGCGCAGGGAGTTCGAGCTGCCGCTGGCGCCGGAGGGCACCCCCTTTGCTCGGCGGGTGTGGCGGGCGCTGCAGGAGATTCCCTACGGGCACAGTCGCACCTACGGGCAGCTGGCCGCGCAGCTGGGCGTGCCGGGCGGGGCGAGAGCGGTGGGCGCGGCGGCGGGGCGCAACCCCGTGTGGCTGGCGATCCCCTGCCACCGCTGCGTGG
>JAFTBL010000208.1 GCA_017455225.1 Oscillospiraceae bacterium | reverse complement strand
GTCGCCGGCGTCGCCCAGACCGGGAACGATGTAGCCGTTCTCGTTCAGGTGATCGTCCAGCGCACCGGCGTAGATATCCACGTCGGGATGGCGGGAGGTGATGTACTCCACGCCCTCGGGCGCCGCCACCAGCACCATCAGCTTGATGTTTTTGCAGCCCCGCTTTTTCATTTCCTCAATGGCCATGTCGGCGCTGCCGCCGGTGGCCAGCATGGGATCCACGATGATCACGTCGCGGTCGGCCACGTCCTTGGGCATCTTGCAGAAGTACAGGTGAGGCTCCAGCGTTTCCTCGTCGCGGAACATGCCGATGTGCCCCACACGGGCGGAGGGAACCATGCGCAGCACGCCGTCCACCAGACCCAGACCTGCCCGGAGGATAGGCACCACCACGAACTTGCGGCCTGCCAGCGTAGGCATGTCCGCCTTGCAAAGCGGCGTTTCAATGGTCTTGGTGGTCAAAGGCAGGTCGCGGGTGGCCTCGTAGGTGATCAGCATGCCGATCTCCGAGACCAGCTCCCGGAAATCCTTCACGCTGGTGCGCTTGTCGCGCATGATGGTCAGCTTGTGGGCCACCAGCGGGTGATCCATGATGTGGACTTTCTCACCGTACTGCTTCGCGTTGCTCATGTGACATTCCTCCGGTATATATAGAATTTTTGAATACGCCCGTCAGGAAAGGGACAAGCCCTTGGCAAGCCGCTCCCGCTCCGCCTGCGAAAGGCGCAGGTAGCGGGGAACGAGCTGCTGCGCCGTCACCGTTTCGCCCCGCGCCGCCGCAGCCTCCGCCGCCAGCGCCACGCCTACGGCGCTCTGCATCACCAGATGGGGCGGCGCCATGCGGCAGTCGATCCCGGCTTCCCGCAGGTAAGTATAGCACAGTTGCGCGCCGTCGCCAACGATTATTTTCTCTTTTTCGTCATTTTTCAGTTCCTCCGCCAGCGTGGAAAGGGCGATGGCCCGATCCTCCGTCCGCCGGGTCAGCTTGCCGCCTTCGGCGGAGAACACCGCGTTGTAGATCTGCTGGCGCCGGGCGTCCATGGCGCACACCAGGGTGCCGTCCACGTGGCGCAGACACACGGCCATGGCCTCCAGCGTGGACACGCCGCAGCAGGGCTTATCCAGCGCCCAGGCAAGCCCCTTGGCGGCAGACACGCCGATCCGAAGCCCGGTAAAGGAGCCGGGCCCCGCCGCCACGGCGATCAGATCCATTTTCTCCGCCGTCATGCCGCCGCAGCGCAGCAACCCATCCACCAGCGGCATCAGCGTGCGGCTGTGGGTCAGGCCGGTGCAAAGATAGCTGTGGCCCAGCACGGCGCCGTTTTCCGTCACGGCCGCGGATACGCTTTTGGCTGAGGTCTCCAATGCCAGTATCTTCAAAGCTCAGTTCCTCCCGTTACGGTGATCACACGCTCGTTGTCCGCCGTGCCCCGGCGGATGGACACCGTGATCGTGTCCGGCGGCAGCGCGCCGGCGGCGTGCTCGCTCCACTCCACGGCGCACACGCCGCCCCGTGCCAGATAGTCCTCCCAGCCGACGTCAAAAAGCGCGTCGGCGTCCGGCAGGCGGTAGAGGTCGAAATGAAACAGGGGCAGCCGCCCCTCATACTCGTTGACGATGGTGAAAGTGGGGCTGGTGACGCGTCCTGCATACCCAAGCCCTCGGGCAAGCCCCCGGGTGAAGGCGGTCTTTCCCGCGCCCAGATCGCCGGTGTAGGCTACCACGCTGCCCGCCGTCAGACGCTGGGCCAACGCCTCGCCCAGCCGCTCCGTATCCGCTTCGCTGCGGGAGAGATATTCCACGCCCGTCACCGTCCTTTACGCATTTTTACCGATTATACCACAAAAAAAATCGAAAGAAAAGACCGCGCCCACCGTTTACAGAGAAAACTTATTGTGATACTATAAAAACGGTCTGATCTGCGGCGGTTTGCCGCGCTTTACACAGGAGGAGAGGTCACGTGCAGCGGTTTCGCGGTTTCATAGGCGATCTGTTCCGGCAGTCCGACGGGGTACTGCTGGCGTTTTGCTGCGCCGCCGCGGCCTTCGGCCTTTTGATGATCGCCAGCGCCACCCGGTACATGGAAACGTGGAGCTACGTGCTGGTGCAGGGCGCGGCGTGGGTGATCGGCGTGGCGGTGTACTTTCTGGTGTCGGCGCTGGACGTGGCGGAGCTTTCCAAGTGGTGGAGGTGGATGGCGCTGGCAGGCGCCGTGCTGTTTTTGCTGCTGCGCACGCCGCTGGGCATCGAGGTGGGGGGCAACCGGGCGTGGCTGCACATTCCCCATTTCCCGGTGAATATCCAGCCGGCGGAGGTGGTGAAGCTGATCTTCATCATCGTGCTGGCGCGCCAGCTTGCGTGGCTGCGGGAGGAAAAGACGCTGCATAAGGTACGGTCTCTGGCGCTGCTGGGCGGGCATCTTCTGGCGGTGGTTGGCGCGTATTTCGTCATCTCCGGCGACATGGGCAGCGCGCTGGTGTATGCGTTTATTTTCGTGTGTATGTGCTTTGCCGCCGGGGTCAAGGCCCGGTGGTTCGCCGGCGCGGCGGTGTTGGGCGGCGCGGCGTTTTACGTGCTGTGGGAGGAGGATAAGATCAGCTCCTATATGAAGGAGCGATTCATGGTCATTTTCGATCACGAGCTGGATCCGCTGGGCGTGGGCTGGCACCAGAACCGCAGTCTGCTGGCCCTTGGCAGCGGCAAGCTGACCGGGCAGGGGCTGTTTCACGGCACCCAGACCCAGAGCCAGTACAGCGACAGCCTGCCCGCCCGGCATACCGATTTCATTTTCTCCGCCATCGGGGAGGAGCTGGGCATGGTCGGCTGCGTGGCGGTGCTGCTGCTGCTGGCGGCCATCGTGATCCGCTGCTTCATGGTGGCGTATCACGCCAAAAGCCCGCTGGAGTCCTACATCTGCGTGGGCGTGGGCGGTATGCTGATCTTCCAGATCGTCGTCAACGTGGGCATGTGCCTCTTTCTCGTGCCGGTGATCGGGCTGACGCTGCCGTTCATCAGCTACGGCGGCTCGTCGCTGGTGGTGCTGTTCGCCGCCATGGGCATGGTGTCCGGCATCCGGAAGCGTTCGCTGCCCGACTGGCTGCGGTGACGGCGGACGCCGGAGGATGAAAAGACCTGCTGCGGCAGGTCTTTTTTGGTTGTAATTGCGGCGCGGGCATGATATACTAACATGGAATTATTGGGTGGAGTTGGCACTCGCCCCACCTTTTGGAAAAGAGGTCTTGCAGGATGAAGATCGTTGTTTTGGCAGGCGGACTGAGCACGGAGCGCAACGTGTCGCTGGTCAGCGGCACCGGGGTGTGCCGCGCCCTGCGGCAGATGGGGCACCGGGCGGTGCTGGTGGATATGTTTATGGGGCTGGAGGATTGGCAGGGCTCGCTGGAGTCGCTGTTCGACGTGCCGGACGGGCGCTGCAGCGACGTGCAGGTGTCTGCCGCGGCGCCGGATCTGGCCGCGGTGCGCGCCGCCCGCGCCGATCAGAGCCCGGCGGTGCTGGGCAAGAACGTGCTGGCGGTGTGCGCGCTGGCGGACGTGGTGTTTCTGGCGCTCCACGGCGCCTGCGGCGAGGACGGCCGCATTCAGGCGGCTCTTGACCTGCTGGGCGTACCCTACACGGGCTCGGATTACGTTTCCAGCGCCATGGCCATGGACAAGTCCATCACCAAGCGGATCATGGACAGCGCCGGCATCCGCACCGCCCCCTGGCGCGATGTGCGCTATACAGAATCGGACATTCCCCGGCTTACGGAGGAGCTGGAGGTGCCTTGCGCGGTGAAGATCGTCAACGGCGGCAGCTCCGTTGGGGTGGAGCTGCCTGACACGAAGGAGGAACTGGCCGCGGCGCTGCGCCGGGTGCTGCGCTACGGAAACCACGTGATAGTGGAGAAGAAGATTCGGGGCCGGGAGCTGACGGTGGCGGTGCTGGGTGACAGATATCTCCCGGCGGTGGAGATCATCCCTAACGCCGACTACTTCAACTATGAAACCAAGTACCAGTCCGGCGGCGCCACGGAGATCTGCCCCGCCCCCATTCCGGAGGAGGCATGGCGTCAGATGGGCGAGATGGCTTTGTCACTGCACCGGGCACTGGGCCTGAGCGTGTATTCCCGCAGCGACTTTTTGCTGGATGAGAACGGGCGGGCCTGGTGCCTGGAGGTCAACACCCTGCCCGGCATGACTCCCACCAGTCTCGTGCCCAAGGAGGCGGCGGCCGTCGGCATGGATTACGCCGAGCTGTGCGAGGAGATCGTGCGCCAGTCGCTGCTGGTGAGAAAGGCGGGGCTGTGATGCTGCCGTATTCGACGGAAGATCTGTGTGCCGCCGTGGGCGGCCGACTGCTGCAGGCGGGCGGAGTGCCCGTCACCGGCGTCATCCATGACAGCCGCGCCGTGAAGGACGGCGATCTGTATGTGGCGCTGCCCGGCGAGCGGGTGGACGGGCACCGGTTTGTGGACAGCGCGTTGGAAAAGGGCGCCGTCGCCGGGCTGATCGCAAGAGAGCCGGGGCATCTGCTGCCCGGCAAGGGCTATATTCTCGTGCCGGACACGGAAAAGGCGCTGCAGACCCTTGCCAAATGGTACCGGGAAAAGTTCGATATCCCCTTCGTGCAGGTCACCGGCTCTGCCGGCAAGACCACCACCAAAGAGATGCTTGCCGCCGTGCTGGGGCGCCGTTTCCGCACCCACAAGACGGAAGGCAACCTCAACAGTACCGTCGGCACACCGCTGACGCTGCTGTCCCTTGCGCCGGAGCATCAGGCGGCGGTGATCGAGACAGGCATGAATCACTTCGGCGAGATCGCCTGCATGGGCGCCATGGTGCAGCCGCAGGTGGCGGTGATCACCAACGTGGGCGAGGCTCACATGGGTAATCTGGGCGGCACGCGGCTGGGCGTCCTGCAGGCCAAGAGCGAGATATTTCAGCACCTCCGCCCGGACGGCGTCGCCATCCTCAACGGTGACGACGACCTGTTAAGGAAAATCACTTTACATCAGCCGATTATCCTGTGCGGGACAAGTGAAGGCTGTCACGTCCGGGTCAGCGAGATCCGGGAGCAGGGCATTGAGGGCACCCGCTGCGTGGTGACCACAGCGCAGGAGAGATACGAGGTGCATATCGCCGCACCCGGCGGCTTCATGATCTATCCTGCGTCCATGGCCATTGCGCTGGGTGAGCATTTCGGCCTTGCAAAGGAGGAGATCCTGGCCGGCATCGGCGACTATCGCAGCGTGGGCAGCCGGATGCGCCTTGTGCGCCTGCCGGGCGATCGGGTCATCATCGACGACTGCTACAACGCCAATCCTCAGGCCATGGCGGAGGCGCTCCGCCTGCTTGCCAAGACGGAACGGCCCCGCCGCGTGGCGATTCTGGGTGACATGGGCGAGCTGGGCGAGGGCAGTGAGCGCGCTCACCGCGCTGTGGGTGCGCTGGCGGCTCAATTGCCGCTGGACGCAGTTGTAGCAATTGGTGAAAAGGCAAAATACTTTACAGAAGGAAATGATAACGCCCGTTGGTTTTCCACGGTGGAGGACGCTGCGCAAGCGATGAAAGAGCTGTTTGTGCCCGGCACGGCGGTGCTGGTGAAGGCGTCCCACGCCATGGAATTCGGGCGTGTGGTGGAGTTATTGGAACAGAGCGTATGATCGACATCCGCGTTGCGGGACTGGTCAAGTCCTTTGATCTGGAAAAGCGCATATTGGACGGTTTGACCTTTCAGGTGGACAGCGGCGAACGGGTGGGTCTTCTGGGCCGCAACGGCGCCGGCAAGACCGCGCTTTTTCGCATCCTTACCGGCGAGCTGCGCCCCGACGAAGGGGAGGCGTTCATTGCCCCCGGCCGGCGGGCAGGTCTTATTTCCCAGATCCCGGTGTATCCCGCCGGCTTTACGGTAGAGGATGTGCTGCGCTCCGCCTTTGCCCGCATGGATTCGCTGAAGCAGGAGATGGACGCGCTGGCGCTGCGGATGGAGCGCGGGGAGAGCGACCCGGCCATTTTGAAGCGCTACGGCGCCATTACCGCCCGGTTTGAGGGCTTGGGCGGCTACGACACCGACACGGCGGTCAACAAGGTGGCGGCGGGGCTGTCCGTCGGCGGCGCCATGCGCGCCCAACTGTTTGAAAGCCTCTCCGGCGGGGAAAAAACCCGGGTGAATCTGGGACGCCTCATTCTGGAGGACACTGACGTGCTCTTGCTGGACGAGCCCACCAACCATTTGGATCTTCACGCCACCGAGTGGCTGGAGGACTATTTGCGCCGGTTTCACGGCACGGTGCTCATCATCTCCCACGACCGGTATTTTCTTGACCGCACCATTACCCGCATCGTGGAGATCGAGGGCGGTAAGGCGTTTTTTTACAGCGGGAATTACAGCTTTTACGCAGAGGAGAAGGAGCGCCGCTATCAGGAGCAGCTTCGCCGCTATGAAAAGGAGCAGGCCAAGATCCGTCAGCTGGAGAAGGCGGCGGCGCAGCTGCGCGTGTGGGCGTATCAGGGCATGGACAAGACTTATCGCCGCGCCGTTTCCATGGAAAAGCGGATCGAGCGCATGCGCACCACGGACAAGCCCGCTCAGGCAAAGGAACTGCGGGCGCGGTTCCAGACGGCGGATTTTCAGGGCGACGAGGTGCTGTGGATCCACGGCGTGACGAAGCGCTTCAGTGAGCGCACGCTGTTTTCCGCGCTGGAGCTGCTGGTGGCGGCGGGGGAGCGCATTGCTCTCATCGGTGACAACGGCACCGGAAAAACCACGCTGCTGAACATTGTGGCAGGCCGCGACGACGACTTCGACGGCCGTGTCCGGCTGGGGCCGTCGGTAAGGCCTGCCTATCTGGAGCAGACGGTGACTTTTTCCCACCCGGAGCGATCGCTGCTGGACACCATGCTCTATGAGAAGAAGGGCATGACCATGCAGTCGGCGCGGGACAGGCTGGCGCAGTATCAGTTTCAGGGGGAGGACGTGTTCAAAAGCGTGTCATCCCTCTCCGGCGGCGAGTTGAGCCGTCTGCGGCTTTGCATGCTGATGGACGCTGAGATCAATTTCCTGCTGCTGGACGAGCCCACCAACCATCTGGACATCGCCAGCCGGGAGTGGATCGAGGGCGCGGTGGAGGACTACGGCGGCGCACTGCTGTTCGTCAGCCATGACCGGTATTTCATCCGCCGCTTTGCCACCCGGATCTGGGAACTGGCGGACGGGACGATCACCGACTACCCCATGGACTATGACCGCTATCGCGCGCTCAAAGCGTCCCAGCGCCCCGCTGCTCCGGCGCCGGAGCGCGTCAAAAAGCAGGACAGCCGTCCTGTTCGGGGCGACCGGGCTCATCAGGTGCTGCGCCGTCAGCTGACCATCTGCGAAACGGCGGTGGGCAAGCTGGAATCGGAGAGCGCGCGGCTGGACGAGGCGCTCTCGCAGTGCGGCGCCGATGCAGAGCAGGCCGCCGCGCTGTACGCCCAGCAGGTGGCAGTGCAGGAAAAGCTGGAGCAGGAAATGGCGCGGTGGGAGGAGCTTTCCACCAAGCTGTCGGAGCAGGAGGAGTAACAGCATGAGCGACGTATTGTGTCTTTACTATTCCCGCAGCGGCCACACGAAGACTGCTATGGAGGAGATCGCCGCCGCGCTGAACGCGGAGCTGGTGGCGCTGGACGACGGCCGTGACCGCTCCGGCTGGCGGGGCTGGCTGCGCTCCGGCCGGGACGCCATGCGCCGCGCCACGCCGCCGCTGGTGAATTATCAGACGGCGCGGCCGCTGGAGGAATACCGCATGGTGATTTTTGGCACGCCGGTGTGGGCGGGGCGCTGCAGCAGCCCCGTGCGCAGCTTTTTGAAGCGCCGGGGGCTGGAGCTGTCCCGGGTGAGCTATGTGCTGACCCGCAGCGGCGAGCGCAAGTGCGAGGAGGTCTATACCCAAATGGATCTCTACACGGCGCAGAAGCACCTGTGCCACGTGTCGCTGCGTCCCGGCAGCGTAGGCTATGAGTTTTGGCGCGATCATTTCGTGCAGGAAGTACAGCGGTATTTGGAGAAAGCGTGATGGAAGAGAAATTGCAGCGCATCACCCAACGTCTGGCGGAGGTACGCCGCCAGCTGGCGGATCCGGCGGTCTACGGCGATCCCGCGCTTTTGAAAAAGCTGGGGCAGGAGGAAAAGGAGCTTGCGCCGGTGGCGCAGGCCTATGACGAATACTGCCGCGCCCGGCAGGACGAGGCGGACGCCCGGGACATGCTGGCGGATCCGGAGCTGCGCCAGCTGGCGCAGGAGGAGCTGGAGCGCGCCCGCGCCGCGGCGGAGGAACGGTGGAACGCACTGCGTCTTGCGCTGCTGCCCCGTGATCCCAACGACGGGAAGAACGTGATCCTGGAGCTGCGTTCCGGCACCGGCGGGGAGGAGGCGGCGCTGTTTGCCGCCGACCTTCTGCGGATGTACACCCTTTACGCCGAGCGCCGGGGCTATACCCTCACCGTGGTCAGCTCCAACGTGACGGAGCTGGGCGGCGTGAAGGAGGCGGTGGCCACGGTGGAGGGCGAGGGCGCCTTCTCCCGGCTGAAGTTCGAGGCGGGCACCCACCGGGTGCAGCGGGTGCCGGAAACCGAATCCTCCGGCCGCATCCAGACCTCCGCCGCCACAGTGGCGGTGATGCCGGAGGCGGAGGAGGTGGAGCTGACCATCGACCCTAAGGATCTGCAGATCGACACCTATCGCTCCTCCGGCGCCGGCGGCCAGCACGTGAACAAGACCGAGTCCGCCATCCGCATCACCCACCTGCCCACCGGCACGGTGGTGGAGTGTCAGGACGAGCGAAGTCAATATAAAAACAAGGATCGCGCCATGAAGATCCTCCGTTCCCGGCTGTACGAGGCGGAGCGGGAGAAGCAGACGGCGGCGCAGGCGGCGGCGCGGAAAAGTCAGGTGGGCAGCGGCGACCGCAGTGGCAAGATCCGCACGTACAATTTTCCCCAGAACCGGGTCACGGATCATCGGCTGGTGGGAGAGAACAAGAATTTCAACCTCTCCGCTGTGCTGAGCGGCGAGCTGGACGCCTTGGTGGACGCACTGACCATGGCGCAGCAGGCGTCCGCGCTGCAGGCGGAGGAGAATGAATAAGGAGGGATCCCCATGCTGGAAGCCAAGAGGACACAGTACGACAAATCCGGCGCAAAAACAGCGGAGGCTTTGCGCCGTCGCCACTTTGACGCCTGCTATTGCTCCACCGGCGCCGAGGCGCTGACCAAGGTGCTCTCGCTGATCGACCCCGCCGCCACGGTGGGCTGGGGCGGCAGCATGACGCTGCAGGAGTTGGGCGTGTTGGAGGCGCTGCGCGGCCGGGGGCAGAAGCTGTTTGACCGGGACACCGTGCCGCCGGAGCAGCGATACGACGTGATGCGCCAGGCGCTGACGGCCGACGTCTTTTTGATGAGCAGCAACGCCGTCACCGAGGACGGACAGCTTTTCAACGTGGACGGCAACGGCAACCGGGTGGCGGCGCTGTGCTTCGGCCCCCGGACCGTGATCGTGGTGGCGGGCATGAACAAGGTGGTGCCGGATCTTTCCGCCGCCTGTGCCCGGGTGCGCCATCTGGCGGCGCCGGTGAACGCCCAGCGTTTCGGCGGCAAGACGCCCTGCACCGTCACCGGCCAGTGCGCCGACTGCCTGAGCCCTGATTCCATCTGCGCCTCCATGGTGACCACGCGGCTTTGCAAGCCGGCCGGCAAGATCAAGGTGGTGCTGGTGGGCGAGGATCTGGGTTTTTGAGAGAGGAAGCGGTTTTTTGCAAACCATCGTGCTGCACCCGGAACGGGACGACAAGTGCATAGAGCGTGCCGCGGCGATCCTGCGCCGGGGCGGCCTTTTGGGCATCCCCACCGAAACGGTGTACGGTCTGGGCGCCGACGCCCTGAACGAGCAGGCCGTGGCCGCCATTTTTGAGGCCAAGGGCCGCCCGCAGGACAATCCGCTGATCCTCCACGTGCCGGACGCGTCGTGGCTTCCGCGTTACTGCGCCGCCGTGCCGCAGACGGCCTATGAGCTGGCAAAGCGGTTCTGGCCGGGGCCTTTGACCATGATCCTGCCCCGGCGGGAGAATGTGCCGCTGCGCACCACCGGGGGGCTTGACACCGTGGGCGTGCGGTGCCCCGCCCACGATTTGACCCGCGCCATCATCGCCGCGGCGGATACCGCGGTGGCGGCGCCCAGCGGCAACACCTCCTGCCGGCCCAGTCCCACCACGGCGCAGCATATGCTCTCCGACATGGACGGCAAGATCGACGCCATCGTGGACGGCGGCCCCTGCGCCGTAGGGGTGGAGAGCACCATCATCGACCTGACGGTCACACCGCCCCGGCTGCTGCGCCCAGGCGGGCTGCCGCTGGAGGCGCTGCAGGAGGTGCTGGGCGAGGTGGCGGTAGATAAGGCCGTCACCGCTCCGCCGGCGGAAAACGAGCGCCCCCGGGCCCCCGGCATGAAGTACCGCCACTAT
This sequence comes from Oscillospiraceae bacterium, assembly GCA_017455225.1. The sequence goes on along the minus strand of JAFTBL010000208.1, from coordinate 2,643 downwards.
GCGCCCAAGGCGCCCGTCACCGTGGTGACCGGCTTGCCCGGCCGCTCCGCAGATTGGATCGCCCGCCGTGCCCGACCCGGCGACGGCGTGATCGCCTTTGAGGAGTTTTTGCATTGCTTTCCCGGCTGCACGGCGCGCTCGCTGGGCCCGGCGGCGGACAGCGCCGCCCATGCCCGAAGGGTGTTCGACGCCCTGCGTTCCTTTGACGACACCGCCGTGCCCCGGATCTACGCCCAGTGCCCGGACGCAGCCGGTCTTGATCTGGCGGTGTGCAACCGGCTGAAGAAGGCTGCGGGCTTTCACACCGTGAACGCCGACGCCGCGCCGGTGCTGATCGGCCTCACCGGCCCCACCGGCGCCGGCAAGACCACGGCGCTGCTGGCGCTGGAGAAGCTGGGCGCCTGCGTGATCGACTGCGACGCCGCCTACTACCAGCTTCTGCGCCGCAGCCCGGCGCTGCGGCAGGACATCGAGACAGCCTTCGGCACCGTTTTCAGCGGCACGCAGCTGGATCGCAAAAAGCTGGGCGCCGCCGTATTTGCGGACAGCGCCGCGCTGGAGCGTCTGAACGCCATCATCTATCGCCATCTGGTGCCGGCGGTGCTGGAGCAGGCGGACGGTTGCGCCGCGCCTTTTGCCGCGCTGGACGCCATCAATCTGGTGGAAAGCGGCCTGGCGGACGTGTGCTGTTGTACGGTGGCGGTGCTGGCGCCCGCCCAGACCCGGATCCGCCGCATCATGGCCCGGGACGGCGTGGACGAGGAGTACGCCCGGCTCCGTGTGAGCGCCCAGAAGGACGACGGGTTTTACCGGAAACACTGCACCCGCGTGCTGTGGAACGAAGCGCCGGACGAGGCGACGTTTGCTGCAGAGGCGGAGGCGTTTTTCAAATCGCTGCTGAAAGAATACAAGGGAGGATCGACGGATGAGTGAAGAGAGCAAGGCCCGCCGGGAAAAGGTGCTGGCCAAGGTGAAGAACGGCTATGACCGGATGGACGAGGCTGCGCTGCGGGCCATGGAGGCCTACTGCACGGATTACAAGGCGTTTCTGGACGCCGGCAAGACGGAGCGCCTTTGCGTCAAACGCACGGTGGCGCTGGCGGAGGAGGCCGGCTTCCGCCCCCTGCGCCGGGGCGATGCGCTCCACGCCGGGGACAAGGTGTACGTCGTCAACAGGCAAAAGAGTGTGCTGCTGGCGGTGATTGGCAAAAAGCCGCTGTCGGAGGGCTGCCGCATCACGGCGTCCCACATCGACTCGCCCAGGCTGGATCTCAAGCCGGTGCCGCTGTTTGAGGATACGGAGCTGGCATATTTCAAGACCCACTATTACGGCGGTATCCGCAAGTATCAGTGGGTCACCATCCCGCTGGCGCTCCACGGCGTGGTGGTGCGCCGTGACGGCTCCGTTGTGGAGGTGTCGCTGGGCGAGGGAAACGAGCCCAAGCTGGTCATCACGGATCTGCTGCCCCACCTGGGTCAGGAGCAGGGAAAAAAGGCGCTGAACGAGGCTTTCCCCGGCGAAAATATGCACATCCTGTTGGGCAGCCGCCCGGTGGGCGAGGAGGACGAGAGCGACCGGGTGAAGCTGTGTGTGATGGAAAAGCTGTATGAGAAATACGGCATCACTGAGTCCGATTTTGCTTCGGCAGAGCTGGAGGCGGTGCCCGCCGTCAACGCCACCGACATCGGGCTGGACGGCAGTCTCATCGGCTCCTACGGCCACGATGACCGGGTGTGCGCCTACGCCGAGCTGAGGGCGCTGCTGGAGCTGGAGGCGCCGGAGACCACCGCGGTTTGCGTACTGGCGGACAAGGAAGAGATCGGTTCCATGGGCGTCACGGGCATGAAGAGCGCCGCCTTTGACGCGTTCATGGAGGATCTGTGCCAGAGCCAGAGCGTGCCCCTGCGCGCCTGCTATGAAAGCGCTTTCTGCTTCAGTACCGACGTGACCGCCGCCTACGATCCCGGCTTTGCCGACGTATACGACCGTCGCAACGCCGCCCGGGTGAACTACGGCGTGGGGCTTTGCAAGTACACCGGCGCCCGGGGCAAATCCGGCGCCAGCGACGCCACCGCCGAAACGGTGGGCTTCGTCCGCCGCGCGCTGGATGAGGCGGACGTGGTGTGGCAGATCGGCGAGATGGGCAAGGTGGACGTGGGCGGCGGCGGCACCGTGGCCCAGTACATGGCCAACCGCAACATCGCCACGCTGGACGCCGGCGTGCCGGTCTTGAGCATGCACGCTCCCTTCGAGGTGGTTGGCAAGCTGGACTGCTTCATGACCTACCGCGCCTGCAAGGCTGTGTACGAGGCCAAATAAACCTCCGGCGCATAATTGCCCGCCCCACGGCGCACCCTACGGAAAAAGGAGGGTGCGTATGAGCGAAACAAAGGTTCTCAACGAGGCGGAGGAACAGGAGCAGACCCAGGACTCGCCCCATCCGCAGATCGTGGACATGGGCTCGTCGGTGGTCACCAACCGGCGGGGCACGGTGCACTGCCTGACCATTGTGGGGCAGGTGGAGGGTCACATGCTGCTGCCGGGCAACAGCAAGTCCACCAAGTACGAGCACGTTTTGCCGCTGCTGGCGGCCATCGAGGCCTCCGACGACGTGGACGGGCTGCTGGTGCTTTTGAACACGG
>JAFTBL010000207.1 GCA_017455225.1 Oscillospiraceae bacterium | reverse complement strand
TTGATGGTCACGCCCTCCAGCGTGATCTCATTCTTGTTGTTCACGGTGGAGGCGTTGGAGTTTGCCAGCAGCGTGTTCTTCACCGTGGCAACGCCCTCGTTGTAGATCTGATAGGTCTTGCAGTTTACAAACTCGCAGTCCTCCACCAGCGCGGTGGCGCCTTTATAATTATAAAGGGAGCCCTTCAGCGCGCAGTCCTTGATGGTCACGTTTTTCAGCGTGGCGTCCTTGTGGTTGGTGATGGTCCACGTTTCGCACTGGGAGATGGTGCCGCCGGTCATGATCAGCGTGCCGTTGTTGTCCACCGTGTTGGTGCCGGCGCGCTCCATTACGGGATTGCCGCTGACGGTCAGCGCGGCGTCCTCCTCCACCTCGATGCCCACGGCGCCGGACTTGGTGAACTGGCCGCCAGTGATGGTGCCGGTGGTGCCGCTTTTGAGATAGAGCCAGCTGCTGCCGGCATACTCAAAGGTGCCGCCGTTGACGGTCACGTCGCCGTAGCTGATGATGGCGTACTGCTTGGGATAGGAGATCACGCCGTCGTCCCAGATCAGCTTGCCGCCGGCGCGGACTACCACGCCGTTGCTGCCGACGTTCTTGACGTTCAGCGTAACGCCGTCCACCGTCAGGGAAGCGCCGGTATTGACGCTCAGCACGAAGCTGCTGCCGGCGTTCATGGAGATCTTGCCGGTGCCCGTCAGCGTTTTGGTGCCGTTGACCTCATAGCCCTCCACGCTCTTGACAGTCTCGTTGAGCTCGATGGTGCGCACAGAATCCTCCGCCAGCGCCTTGCGCAGCCAATCGTCATCTGCGCCGCCCCTGCCGGAGAGCAAAACGACCGCCGTTACCGCGCCGGCCGCCACCACAGCCACCAGCGGGATCAGCCAGAGCAGGAATTTTTTCCTCCCGGCCGACACAGCCGCGCCCTTTCTCTTTTTCTCCTTCTCTTCCATGGCGAATCCTCCTGTTCTTTCCCGGGTTCCTTCCTCTTTGTTCCGTTCTGTTCGTTTTATTTCTATGTTCCTATCTTCCGAATAACACATTCCGGTATTTGTATTGTACTGCTTTTTGGCAAATTGGTCAAGTGATTGACGGGAGAGCGTCTCAATTCTCCCATTCCGACAAAAATTCATGGTTTTATATGGTCAAAATGCCGTTAGTTATTAAACACATTGTCAATATTGTCAAAATTTTTCTGACGCAACCTGTCATTTCTCGTATCACATTGGGCAGGAGCACAGCCGGGGCGGCAGCGGCGGAAAAAGTTTTCCGCCCGTTCATATATTCGGGGCAAATATATGATATGATAGGTATGTTGCGGGACGCTTGACCGGTCCTGCGGCAAAAAGGAGAAGGAAGGATCAGCATGTTGATTGAAAAAAGCGGCAGCATCCGCCTCCGGGAGATCCCCCTGCCCCGGGACGCCGCGCCCGTATCACCGGAGCTGGCCCAAGGCATGGTGCGGGTCAACCATCTGTACCGCAGCGCGCTGAAGATCGCCGTGGCGCAGATGGAGATCCTGGACGAGGAATTCGCCAGCCTGTACGACCATTCCCCCATCCACCACATCGAATACCGTATCAAAACGCTGGACAGCATTGCCGACAAGCTCCGGCGCCGGGGCTATGAGCTGACGGTGGACAACATCTACGCCCACATTCAGGACGTGGCAGGCATCCGGGTCATCTGCAACTATCTGGACGACATCCGGTATCTCCACGATCTGCTGCGCCGCAGCGACGCCTTCCGCATCACGGCGGAGACGGACTATATCGCCGCGCCCAAGGAGTCCGGCTACCGCAGTCTGCATCTCATTCTGGACGTGCCGGTGTCCATCTCCGAGGGCACCATCCACCTGCCGGTGGAGATCCAGCTGCGCACCATCGCCATGGACATGTGGGCCAGCCTCGAGCACAAGCTGCGCTACAAATCCAAACGGGAGCTGAGCGACGAGCAGGTATCCCGCCTGCGCCTTTGCTCGGAGGCGGTGGCGGAGATCGACCGGGAGATGCAGAACATCTATCAGGGCAAAACGGCGGAATACGCCGAGTGACAACGGATCCGGCGATCCGGAGCGGGACGTTCCTTCGGGAGCGTCCCGCTCATTTTTGTCCCGGCCTCCAACGGGTGCAAAAAAGGGTGGCGGCGGCGTGATGATTGTGATACAATGGCCGCATAGTGCTGAAAACCAGGAGGGATGCGGCGTGAAATGGATGGTGGCGTCAGATCTGCACGGCAGCGCCTCGGTGTGCCGGCAGCTGGCGGATGCGTTGGAACGGGAGCAGGCCGACCGGCTGCTGCTGTTGGGAGATCTTCTGTACCACGGGCCTCGCAACCCGCTGCCGGAGGGGCACGATCCCCTGCGGTGCACGCAGATCCTCAACAACATGCGGGACCGGATCCTGTGCGTGCGGGGCAACTGCGACGCGGCGGTAGATCAAATGGTGCTGGAGTTTCCCATCATGGCGGAGTATTTTTTGTTCCAGTTGGGCGGGCGTACCGTATTCGCCACCCACGGCGACCTGTGGCACCCGGAGCATCCGCCCCTGCTGCCGCCGGGCTTCATCCTGCTGACGGGGCACACCCACCACGCCGCCTGCGACGTGTTCCCCGAGTTCCTCTATCTCAACCCCGGCTCCCCTGCGCTGCCCAAGGGCACACAGCACCGGGGCTATCTCCTGCTGGATGACGGCGCCGCCGTGTTCAAGGAACTGGACGGCACCGTATACCGCACGTATCCGCTGTAACGAAACGGAGGACGTGCCATGCTGGATCAGGTAAAACGGTTTGATATGAAGCGCCCGCCCATGCGGATGCATCTGCGGGTGCTGATGTGGCTGCTGGTGCTGCCGTCGCTGCTGCGGCACCGCAATCATCTGACGAAGGTGAACATGGAGGGCGTGAAGCCCCCCTATCTCCTGCTGTGCAACCACAACGCTTTTATGGATTTCACCGTGGCCATCCGGGCCATCTGGCCCCACCGGGCCAATTTCGTGGTGGCCATCGACGGGTTTTTGAAGCGGGAATGGCTGCTGCGGCTGATCGGCTGCATCTGCAAGCGAAAATTCACCCGCGACGCCACGCTGGTGCGCCATCTGCGCACGGTGGTCGCGCGGGGCGACGTGGCCGCCATCTACCCGGAGGCCCGCTACTCCCTGTGCGGCACCACTGCCGTGCTGCCGGAGTCCATCGGCAAGCTGGCAAAGCTGCTGCGCGTGCCGGTGGTGACGCTGATCTGCCACGGGCACCACGTCAACTCTCCCTTCTGGAACCTGCCCGACCACGGCGTAAGGGGCACCGAGGCCACCATGACCTGCCTCTATACCGCCGATGCGCTGGCCGAAGCCGACGCCGCTGAGGTCACCGAGTCCATCCGCCGCGCTTTCCGGTACGACGACTTCCGCTGGCAGCGGGAAAAGGGTCTGCGCATTGCCTATCCCCGGCGGGCGGAGGGACTGCACAAGGTGCTGTATCAATGTCCCCATTGCAGCACGGAGTACCGCATGGCCAGCGGCGGCACGGCGCGGTGGTGCGCCGTCTGCGGCAAGCGCTGGCGGATGACGGAGCGGGGCGCGCTGGAGGCCGAGGAGGGCGAAACCGAGTTTTCCCACATTCCCGACTGGTACGAGTGGGAACGCGCCAACGTCCGCCGGGAGGTGGAGGCGGGCGCCTACTGTTTCACCTGCCGGGCCCGGGTGGACGCCCTCCCCAACGCCGACGGCTACATCGACCTCGGCCCGGCGGAGCTGCGGCACGACATGGGGGGCTTCCACCTGCGGGGCAGCGCCATGGGCGAGCCCTATGAGGTGGAGATCCCCGCCGCCTCCCTTTACTCCTGCCACATCGAGTACGACTATCTGGGCAAATACGGCGACTGCGTGGATCTGAACACCGAACGGGACACCCTGTACGTCTACCCGGAGGGCGACGATTTCTCCGTGACCAAGCTGGCACTGGCCACCGAGGAGCTGTACGCCCACTGTCACCCGGCGCCATAAGCAGATCATCCCCCTCCTCCGGCAATGCCGGAGGAGGGGGACTGTCAAAAAACGGCACAGCCGTTTTTTGACAAGGGGCCTGCAGCCTACTTCGCGCACTCATCGTCCGCTAAGCGCGGACAATTCGCACACTTCGTAGTCTGAGCGGTGTAATTTGCCACGTGCACGCCGCGGCAAATTACGATTCTATATCTTTGCGCCGTGCGCGCCGCAAAATCTGCGATGCTTTTTTGCAAGTCTCCTCCGGCAATGCCGGAGGAGTTTTTTGCCTTGACAGCGGCTGTCATATCTGGTATGATCAACAAAGTGTTCCAAATGGAACAAAAAGGAGGCGTACACATGGCACGATCCGTTGCGCTGACAGAGCTGTTCCTCTTCCGGGATCTGCCCGTGCTGCAGCCGCTGCTGGCGCAGGCGCAGACGGCGTCCTTTGCCCGGCGGGAGGTGATCTGCCGCCCCGGTCAAGGGCAGCCGGCGCTTTGCGCGCTGCTGGAGGGGCGGGCTCAGGCCTCGCCGGACGGGGGAAGCGCCGTCTTGTCCCGCTTTGCACCCGGCGCGGTGTTCGGCGCGGCGTCGCTGTTCGGCGGCGGGGATTTCGTCAGCGTGGTCACCGCGTCGGAGCCCTGCCGGGTGGCGTTTTTGCCCCAGGAGCTGCTGGAGCGGATCTTCGCCCTGTGCCCGGAGGCCGCCATGCGGTACGTGACCTTTTTGTCCTCCAGAGTCCGGCTGCTGAACGACAAGCTGGCCGTGCTGACCCAGAACGATACGCCGGGGCGGCTGTACCGGTATCTGAGTCAGAACGGCGGGCGCGTCAGCGGCAGCATGACCCAGCTGGCCGCCACGCTGAACAGGGGGCGCACCAGTCTGTACCGGGCGCTGGAAACGCTGGAGCAGCATAAATTGATCGTCCGCAGGGACAAAAAACACTGGGAGGTTCTCTCATGAAAAAGCTGGCATCCCTTCTTCTGGCATTGGCAATGCTCCTCGTATCCGCGGGCTGCGGCGCCCAGACGCCCGCGCCCGGCGGTGAGAGCGTGGATATGAACGTATACGTGCTGTCCGGCCCCACCGGCATCGGCGCTCTGCCCCTGCGCCGGCAGGCGGAGGACGGCGCGGCTCTGCACAACACCTATCACTTCACCATGACCGGCGCCAACGACGAGGTGGTGGCCGCCGTGTCCTCCGGGCAGGCGGACGTGGCGTGCGTGGCCACCAATCTGGCCGCGGCGCTGTACAACAAGACCGGCGGCGGCGTGAAGGTGCTGGCGGTGAACACGCTGGGCGTGCTGTATCTGCTGACGCTGAACGCTCAGATCGAGTCCGCCGCGGATCTGGCGGGCAAGACCATCTACAGCCCCGGTCAGGGCGCCAATCCCGAATACGTTCTGCGCTACGTGCTGCAGGGCAACGGCCTTGACCCGGACAAGGACGTGACCGTCCGCTTCGTGGGCGAGGGCAGCGAGCTTCTGACCGTGTGGCAGAGCGAGCCGGACGCCGTGATCCTGGCGCCTCAGCCGGTGGCCACCACGCTGGTGATGCAGAATGAGGGCGCCCGGGCGGCGCTGGATATGACGGAGGAATGGGACAAGGTCTCCGGCGGCGAGAGCACGCTGATGATGGGCTGCGTCATCGTGCGCGAAGCGTTTCTTGCCGAGCACGAGGAGGCCGTCCGGGGCTTTTTGACCGACTACGCCGCCTCCATTGAAACAGCCGCGACCGACGTGGAGGGAACGGCACAGCTGTGCGAGGCATACGGCATTATCCCCAAGGCGGCGCTGGCCGCCAAGGCCATCCCCTTCTGCGGTCTGACCTATCTGGACGGCGATGAGATGAAAGCAGGGCTGAGCGGATACCTGTCCGTGATGTTCGACGCCGCGCCCAAGAGCGTGGGCGGTGCCCTGCCGGACGACGGCTTCTACTATGGCGGCTAAACGGTGGCAGACGGCTGCCGCCGCGGCGCTGTGGATCGGGGTGTGGCAGTTGGGCGCCATGGCGGCCAACCGGGCGCTGCTGCTGCCGGTGCCCACCCCGGTGGATACGGCGGCGGCGCTGGTGCGCCTTGCATCCACCGCCCCCTTTTGGGGCGCGGTGGCCGCGTCCCTCCTGCGGATCGGCGCCGGGTTTATGCTGGCGCTGGCGGGAGGCTCGCTGGGCGCGCTCCTCTCGTGGCGGAGCAGAGCGGCGCAGGTGTTGACCCGCCCGCTGCTGTACACCGTGCGAGCGGTGCCGGTGGCGTCGCTGACCCTTCTGGTGTTTTTGTGGCTGCCCCGGCAGCACATCCCGGCCTGCATCGTCTTTTGCACGGTATTGCCGGTGGTGTGGCACAACGTGGAGGAGGGACTGACCCACACCGACCCGGCGCTGCTGGAGATGGCGCAGGTGTTCGGCATGAGCCGGCGACAGCGGCTGGGCACCGTGGTGCTGCCCGCCCTGCGGCCCTACGCCGCGGCGGCGGTGGCCACGGGACTGGGCTTTGCGTGGAAATCCGGCGTAGCGGCGGAGGTCATCTGCCGTACCGGCGGCTCGCTGGGCGACCTGCTGTGGAGCGGCAAGACGGCGGTGGCGTACGACGAGGTGTTCGCCGTGACGGTGGTGATCGTGCTGTGGAGCGCGGTGCTGGAGCAGCTGGCCCGCCGCCTGATGAAGGGGGGCAGGCCATGATACGCATGGAACACGTCACCTTTGGCTACAAGGGAAAGCCGCCGGTGCTGACTGACTTTTCGCTGGAGCTGCCGGCGCTCGCGCGTGTGTGCCTGTTCGGCCCCTCCGGCCGGGGCAAGACCACCGCGCTGCGGCTGCTGCTGGGGTTGGAAAAGCCCCGCTCCGGCGCCGTCACCGTGCCGGAGGGCACCCGGTTTTCCGTGGTATTTCAGGAGGATCGGCTGCTGCCGGAGCGCACGGTGCTGCAAAACGTGACCCTGTTCGCCCCGGAGGCGGAGGCCGCCACCGTGCTGGCGGAGCTGGGGCTTGCCGACGCGGCGGACGCGCTGCCCGGTCAGCTCTCCGGCGGTCAGCGGCGCCGGGCGGCGCTGGCAAGGGCGCTGGCTCACTCCGGCGACGTGCTGGTGCTGGACGAGCCCTTCACCGGTCTGGACGAGGTCTCTGTGGATCGCTGCGTCCGCGCCGTGCTGGCGCGGTGCCGGGGTAAAACACTGGTGCTGGTGACCCATGACCGGGCCCACGCCGCGGCGCTGGGCGCCCGGATCGTGGCGCTGTGAGCATGAAAAAAGCAGGACGCACGTGCGTCCTGCTTTTTTCTTCGCGTATTTTATGCCAGCAGCATCTTGTCACTGACGTCGTCGCTGCCGCTGACCTTGTTGAACATCTCCAGCAGCTGAGGCACCGTCAGTCTGGACTTCTCCTCACCCCGGATATCCAGCACGACCTGCCCTGCGTTCATCATGATGAGCCGGTTGCCGTGGGCAATGGCGTCCTTCATGTTGTGGGTCACCATCATGGTAGTCAGCCGATGCTCCGCCACGATCTTTTCCGACAGCTCCAGCACCTTGGCGGCGGTGCGGGGATCCAGCGCAGCGGTATGCTCGTCCAGCAGCAGCAGCTTCGGTCTCTGCAGCGAGGCCATCAGCAGCGTCAGCGCCTGCCGCTGGCCGCCGGAGAGAAGGCCCACCCGGGTAGACATCCGGTCCTCCAGTCCCAGATCCAGCTGGCGCAGCAGCTCACGATAGTGCTCCCGTTCCGCAGAGGAGATGCCCCAGCGCAGACCCCGGTGTTTGCCGCGGCGGGCGGCCAGTGCCAGATTTTCCTCGATCAGCATGCCGGGCGCCGTGCCCATCATGGGATCCTGAAACACGCGGCCCAGATATTTGGCCCGCCGGTGCTCCGGCATGCGGGTGATGTCCACCCCGTCCAGCACCACGGTGCCGCTGTCCGCCGTCAGCGTGCCGGACACCACGTTCAAAAGTGTGGATTTGCCGGCGCCGTTGCCGCCGATCACAGTGACGAAATCGCCGTCGTTCAGCGTCAGATCCACCCCGTTCAGCGCCACCTTTTCATTGACAGTGCCGGGGAAAAAGGTCTTTTTGACCTCCTTGATCTCAAGCACGGACCGCACCTCCCTTCGCCTTTTTGCCGCCTGTCCGCCCCTTCCAGTAGGGGATAGCCAGAAACAGCGCCACGATGGCGGCGGAGAGCAGCTTCAGGTCGTTGGTGTTCAGGCCCAGCTGCAGCACGATCTGCAGCACGATGTAGTAGATCACCGCGCCCACCACTACGGTGGCAAGACGCAGCGCGAAGTTGCGCACCAGCTTGCCCAGCAACACCTCGCCGATGATCACCGAGGCGAGGCCGATGACGATGGCGCCGCGACCCATGCCCACGTCCGCCGAGCCCTGATACTGGGACAAAAATGCGCCGGACAGCGCCACCAGGCCGTTGGAGAGCATCAGCCCCAGAATGGTGTTGGAACGGGTGTTGATGCCCTGTGCCCGCGCCATGTTGGCGTTGGCGCCGGTGGCACGGATGGCGCAGCCCTTTTCAGTGCCGAAGAACCAGTAGAGCGCGGCGATCACCACCACGCACGCCGCCGCCAGCAGCGGCAGCGGGTTCGTCAGATCCCCTGCGCGGACGTAGCGCTGGGACACCACCAGCGGAAACTTATCCACGCTCAGCGCCTGATTGGCCTTGTCGCCCAGGATCCGCAGATTGACGGAATACAGCGCCAGCTGGGTCAGAATGCCCGCCAGAATGGCAGGGATGCCGCAATGCCCGTGGAGAAGGCCTGTGACAAGCCCCGCCGCCAGCCCTGCCAAAAACGCGCACAGCATGGCAAGCCACGGATTCCAGCCCGCCCGGATCAGCATCACGCATACGGCGCCGCCGGTGGCGATGGAGCCGTCCACCGTCAAATCCGCCACGTCCAGCACCCGGAACGTCACGTACACGCCGATGGCCATCAGGCCCCATACCATCCCCTGCGCCACGGCGCCGGGCAGGGCGTTGAACAGTGATACAAAGAAACTCATGGATCGTTCTCCTCGTCGGAACTTCTGTAATACAACTTCCGTGATGCATAGAGGCGCTATGGGGACACGGCCGTGTCCCCATAGCGCTCAAGCTGTGAAAAAACGGCTATTCCGTTTTTTCACAAGAAGCCTGCAGCCTGCTTCGCGCACTCATTGCCCGCTGATAGCGGGCAATTCGCACACTTCGCAGTCTGAGAGGTGTAATTTGCCACGTTCACGCCGCGGCAAATTACTATTGCATATCTATGCGGCGTGTACGCCGCAAACTCGGCGAGGCCATTTTGACACGTGGGGCGCTATGGGGACACGGCCGGGTCCCCATAGCGCTGTTTCAGCTTTGTCAGCGCCGGATCAATCACCGATGGGCTCGTAGCCCTCCACCGGGGCAATACCCATGGTCTCACATATGTCGGCGTTGTACTTGGGCGTGCAGGTGGTGTAGGAAACGGGCAGGGTGGAAATATCCGCCTCGCCGGTGAGGACCTTGGCCGCCATCTCGCCGGTGGTGTAGCCCAGATCGTAGTAGCTGATGGACAACGTGCACACGCCGCAGCCGACGCAGATGCCCTCCTCACCCGCGGCCACGGGCACGCCGGCGGGGATGATCACGTTGGCAATGGCCTCGGTGTTGTTGGCGGCGGTGTTGTCCGTGGGAATATACAGCACATCGCTGGCGTCACACGCCTTCTGGGTGACGGATGTCACGTCATTGCTGTCCATAAAGGTAAAGGGCTTGCAGGTAAAGCCCAGCGCCGTCAGATACTCGGTCATCTTCTCCACCTGATAGATGCTGTTGGGCTCGGCAGAGCAATACAGCAGCCCCACCTTCTGCGCCTCGGGGAACCAATCCTTCACCATCTGCGCCTGCTGCTCCAGATCCGCCAGATCGGAGGTACCGGAGACGTTGCCGCCCACGGTGCCGTCAAAACCGTCCAGATCCAGCGCCACGCTGTAGTCGGTAATGGAGGTGCCCAGCACGGGGATGGAGTCGGTGGCGGAAGCAGCCGCCTGCAGCGCGGCGGTGGCGTTGGCCATGATCAGATCCACGTTGTCGGACACGAAGCCGTTGACGATGGTAGCGCAGTTGGCGCTCTCACCGCTGGCGTTGCCCTCCTTGAAGGTCACCTGACCGGGCAGCAGCTTTTCCAGCGCGTCCTTGAACCCCTTGGTGGCAGCGTCCAGCGCGGGATGCTGCACCAGCTGGCAGATGCCCACGGTAAAGCTCTTGCCGTCCCCGCCGCTCTCCGGCGGAGCCGCAGTACCGCCGCCGCAGGCCGCCAAACCCAGCGCCATGCAGAGGCACAGCAGCATTGCAAACAGTCTTTTCATCGTTCTTCCTCCCTGTTTTCGCCCGTGCCTGCCGGCACGGCGCCGGCCAAACAGGGCAAAAAGTATATAAGAATGAGTGTACAATGCGCCAAAACGCGGCAAAAGTCAACTGTCATAATGCACAAAAAAGCAGCGCAAACCGCCGCGCCGCAAGGCGGATTTAGCGGTTTAAAGAGCCGAAAGCTCTTTGCTTTAAAGGGCTAAAGGCTTTTTGGTGCATGCGACGATTTTTCGTGAAAAAATTTTTTCGTTTTTTTCACGGCGCAGAATAGATCACCGCATGTTCCGCTTGACCGCTTTGCCGTTGTAGGCTATAATAGCATGTGGATTAAAGCATGCTCCCTCAGGAGACGCAAGGATCGGAGGCAACGGAATGAAACAGATCGTGCACAAGTCGGCCATTCCCCTGTACGCCGCCGCCGCGACGGTGGTGCTGTACGCGCTGCTGTTCCCCCTGTACCGCCCGGGTCATTTCGTGGTGGCCGCTGTGGCTGCCGCGGTGGTGGGGCTGATCGCCAAGGCACTGTGCAAGGACGTGGTGGAGGAGGTGCCGGAGGAGCCGGAGGTCACCGGCAACGAGGCGCTGGACGCCATGCTGGAGGAGGGCCGCAGCGCCATTGCGGAAATGCGCCGGCTGGACGAGGCCATCGCGGACGAGAAGATCAGCGCCGACATCGTACACCTGCAGCAGACCTCGGAGAAGATCTTTGCCCAGGTGAAGGCCGAGCCCGCCAGGCTGCCCCAGATCCGCAAGTTCATGAGCTATTATCTGCCCACCACCCTCAAGCTGCTGCGGGCCTATGAGCAGGTCTCGGCACAGGGCGTGTCCGGCGAGAACATCGACGCCACCAAGTCCCGCGTCACCGGTATCATGGACAGCATCACCGCCGCCTTTGACAAGCAGCTGGACGGTCTGTTCGGCGATCAGGCGCTGGACATCTCCACCGACATCACCGTGCTGGAGAACATGATGGTGCGGGAGGGATTCAGCGCCGATCCCATTCACGCCGCCCAGTCCGCCGCAGCGCAGGAGACCGCCCCCGCCGGCGACGAGCCGGAGGAGGACGGCGGCATCACGCTGCAGCTGTAAAAACACCGCGCGCAACTTAAATGAACATATAATACACAGGAAAGGAACGATCAACATGAGTGAGAACATGACCCCCGAGCTGACGTTGGAGCCCACTGCCGCCGCTGTAGAGCTGCCCGAGCTGACGCTGGATCCCACCGCCCCCGCCGTGCCGGAGGTGGAGGAGAAGAAGATCGAGCCCGTGCCCATGGACGACAACCTGCTGACCGAGGAGGAGAAGAAGGCCGTTGAGGATTTCTCCCACAAGATCGACATCCGCGACACCAACCAGATCCTGCAGTACGGCGCCGCCGCGCAGAAGAGCGTGGCCAGCTTCTCCGAGAACGCCCTGAACAACGTGCGCAACAAGGATCTGGGCGAGATCGGCGAGGATCTGAGCCGTCTGGTGGTGGAGCTGAAGGGCTTCGGCGAGACGGACAAGAAGGGTCTGCTGGGTCTTTTCAAGAAGGCCGGCAACAAGCTGGAGACCATGAAGGCCCAGTACACCAAGGTTGAGGGCAACGTGGACAAGATCGCCCAGAATCTGGAAAACCATCAGATCACCCTGCTCAAGGACGTGGCCATGTTCGACCAGATGTATGACCTGAACCTGAAGTATTACAAGGAGCTGACCATGTACATCCTGGCCGGCAAGAAGCGGCTGGAGGCGGTGCGCGCCGGCGAGCTGGAGGAGCTGCGCAAGAAGGCCGAGGAGACCGGCGCGGCGGAGGACGCGCAGGCGTACAACGACTATGCCAACCTCTGCAACCGGTTTGAAAAGAAGCTGCACGATCTGGAGCTGACCCGGATGGTGTCCATCCAGATGGGCCCCCAGACCCGCCTGCTGCAGAACAACGACACGCTGATGATCGAGAAGATCCAGTCCTCGCTGGTGAACACCATCCCCCTGTGGAAGAGCCAG
>JAFTBL010000206.1 GCA_017455225.1 Oscillospiraceae bacterium | reverse complement strand
GGGATCTGGCGCTGGTGAAGCAGTACAATATGATGGTGATCAACCGTCCCTCCTCCCTATCCCTCTCTGACCGGCCGTGACCGCTCGATCCACAGTAAAAGCGCCGCCCTGTGAGCGGCGCTTTTTCCTTCTATTCCATCTGCACGATCTCACGGCGCAAGCGGTTGATGATCCGCATTTCCAGCCGGGCAATATAGGACTGCGAGATTCCCAGACGGTCCGCTACTTCCTTTTGCGTCAACTCCTTGTGTCCCCGCAGGCCGAAACGCATGGTGATGATCTCCTGTTCCCGGCGAGAAAGCCGGGACACCGCCGTGCGCAGGATCTGCCGCTCGGCGTCCGCCTCAATGGGGCGCATCACCACGTCGTTGTCCGTGCCCAGCACGTCGCTCAGCAGCAGTTCCTTGCCGTCCCAATCGGTGTTCAGCGGCTCATCAAAGCTGACCTCGGTGCGGGTGTTGCTGTTTTTGCGCAGATACATCAATATCTCGTTTTCAATGCAGCGGGAGGCATAGGTGGCCAGCTTGATGTTCTTGTCCGCCTTGAACGTATTCACCGCCTTGATGAGCCCGATGGTGCCGATGGAGATCAGATCCTCCATGTTGACGCCGGTGTTTTCAAACCGCCGGGCAAGATACACCACCAGCCGCAGATTCCTCTCGATCAGCGTCTGCCGCACCGCAGGATCCCCGGCCTCCAGCCGGCCGATGGCGTCCGCCTCCTCCTCCCGGGACAAGGGCGGCGGCAGCGTGTCGCTGCCGCCGATGTACATGACCTTACACGGTCTGCTCCACCGGCTGATCCACCTGCGGATCCGCGTCAGGATCCGTTTCATGCGTCCGCCTCCTTTCTCCGCCCCACAGGGCGTGATACGCGCCGCCGTCGCTGATGGGGCCCTCCGTCAGCGCCAGCAGCGTTTTGCGATAGACCTTTCGCTCCACCACCACCTGATCGCTCCGATACGCCAGCAGAAGCCCGGCGCTGACGCCGACGCTGCGGAAGGGCAGCAGCGA
The DNA here is from genome assembly GCA_017455225.1 of Oscillospiraceae bacterium. Next base: position 1,576 of record JAFTBL010000206.1, on the reverse strand, counting down.
AAACCGTTTTCCCTGCCGCAGGTCGTAAAGTGCCGCCATTTTTTCCTCCGCCGGGGCACGGCGGCGCAGCACGCACCGCACCTCCTCCGGCCAAAGATCCATCAAAAGTTCCTGCTCCAGCACCAGCACCGGCGCTCCGCTGACGGGATCCGAAAGCGTATTGCCTGTATCCCACAGCGCCGGGATCGTTCGTCCCTTGCCGGCAAAGCGCACGTTGACCTCCACGATCTCCCCTCCTTCATGTCTGGTTCCCCGGCGAAACAGCCACCCGGTCAGGCCGGTAAATACGACCGCCGACGCCGCCAGCACCGGCCAGCTGATGTCCGCCCGATAGATCCGCGCAAAATACACGCCGGGCGACCCGGAGGCAAGCCCCAGCGTCGTCACCGCGCCCGCCAGCGCCGCGCTGACAAGGAAAAACAGCGCGCACAGCCGCCAGCGCCGCCGCTCCGCCCAGAAGGCCGCCAGTGCCATCAGCAGCCCTGTGCCCAGCCGCAGCGCCGGGTGGGCCAGCCACGGCAGCACGAACACGCCGACGGCGTAGGCCGCCCCCAGCAGGGCGCACAGCGCCAGACGCTTCCGACGCAGCGCTACGCCGCCGATGCGGGCGGTGCACAAAAGCAGCAAATCGTCCACCAGAAAATTGAGAAGAAACACGCGGTCGATATACACGTCGGCCATGACCCGTCCCCCTCTCACGCCGTCATTATAGCCCACCGGAGGCGCAAAAACGGTCAAAAAAACGCCGCCCTCCCAAGAGAGCGGCGCAGGTCGTCTTCTCCGTCACATGCCCAGATACGGCACCACCAGAGCGACCAGCATCAGCACGGCCAGCAGCAGCGCGATGCCTGCCGCCACGTAGCGCGTCCAATTCTTTCGTTTCATTCCCCGTTCTCCTCCTTCTCCAGAATACGCCGGATGGCGTTTTCCGCCTTTCGCCGCGGCAGTTGATCTCATGCCCGCAGCCGCGGCAGCGCAGCTTGATGTCCATTCCCACCCGCAGGATCTCCCACGTGCGGCTCCCGCAGGGGTGCTGTTTTTTGGTTTCCACCAGATCGTGCAGGCACAGCTCCATCATGACTTGTCCCCCTTGATCTGCTCCCAATAGCGCATGGCGGCCTGCTCGGTCTTGTTCTCCCCATAGGTATAATACCGTCTCTCGCCCAGACTCTCCGGCAGATACCGCTGGACGACGTAGTGGTTGGGATAGCTGTGAGGATACTTGTACTTTGCCGCCGGGGCGCTGCCGGCGCTGTCGGCGTGTACGTTTTTCAGGTGCCGGGGGATCTCCCCCACCGCGCCGGCCTGGATATCGCCCATGGCCGCGTCGATAGCCATGATGGCGGAATTGGACTTGGGCGCCGTGGCCAGCAGCACCGCCGCCTCCGCCAGCGGGATCCGCGCCTCCGGCAGCCCCAGCTGCAGCGCCGCATCGACGCAGGACTTGGTGACGACGATCCCCTGCGGATAGGCAAGGCCGATATCCTCTGCAGCGATGACCAGCAGCCGCCGGCAGGGGGACAGCAGGTCCCCCGCCGTCAGAAGTCTGCCCAGATAATACACCGCCGCGTCCGGG
>JAFTBL010000205.1 GCA_017455225.1 Oscillospiraceae bacterium | reverse complement strand
GTGACACTTAGAGCAGACTTCCACGCGAATATCCTTCTTCGTAGAACCTGTCTCAATCACATTACCGCAGGCGCATTTGATCGTAGTCTGCTGATAATTGGGATGGATTCCTTCCTTCATTGCTCTTGTTCACCCCTTTCCGGTACATTTGTCGCAAGCGGTCTCCCGCAAACGCAACTGTAAGAATAACACACTTGAGCGCCGATTGCAAGCATTATTTTCGGGAATTCACAGGGAAATTTCCCCGCCGGTGGCAAAAAAGTACAGCAGCTTCTCCGCCACCGGGCGCTCCAGCACCCGACCCAGCGCCGCAGCGTAGGCCGCCAACTGGCCGCGGTACCGCTCTGCCCGCGCCGCCTCTTCCCCCGGGGCGATGCGGTCGGTCTTGAAATCCACGATCACCAGACCCTCCGGCGTGTCAAAGGCGCAGTCCACCACACCCTGCAGCATCAGCTCCTCCCCTGCCGCCGCCGGATCGTAAAGCGATGCGTCGGTCAGCAGCGCGAAGCGGTATTCCCGGTACACCTTCTCCGCCGAGCGGATGCGTTTGCACAGCGGCGAGTGCAGGAACGCGGCGATCCTGCCGCAGTCCACCGCCTCCGCCTGCTCCGGCGTCATCAGCCGCCGCCGGCACAGCCGGTCGATCTGCTGCGCCACCGCTTCCTCCGAATCGGCGGAAAAGTCCACGTACTGCATGGCAAGATGGACGGCCGTGCCCCGCTCGGCGGCGGTCAGCTTCTTCTCCGGCGCCAGAAAACGGGGCGTTTCAAACCGCACCTCCGGCGCAAAGGGCGCGCCCTCGGCCACCTCGCCGTCCATTTCCCGCCCCTTCAGTTGGGTGGCAGCCAGCTTGGTGGGCACCTGCGTGGCCGGGTGATGTGCGTACACCGCTGACAGCGCTGCCTCGTCCACCGGCTCCGGCGCGTGCCGGCGCTCCGGCAGCGCCGTGTCTTCCGGCGCCACCTCGTCCGTCAGCGGGTTGCGCCACACGAAAACCGACCAGCCCGGCGCATCCTGCGGCGCCGCTTCGTACTGACCCAGATAACGGCGCAGCGGCGTGGCCTGCCGGGTGCACAGCAGCGCAAGCCAGATCCAATCGCCGTGGCAATTGGCCAAGGCCGCCGCCTCCGGCTCCAGCGGACCGGCGGACAGGGTCAGCATGGTTTTCATCCGGCTGGCCGCCCTCTTGCGGCAGTCCACAAGGATCAGCTTTTCTCTGGCGCGGGTCAGCGCCACATACAGGATCCGCATCTCCTCCGCCTTGTTTTCACGCTGCAGCGCCAGCTGCAGCGCCGTTTTAAACACAGTCGCATACCGCACGCGCCGCTCCGGATCCACCCGGTCACAGGCAAGCCCCAGCCGGGGATGGACCAGCACCGGCTCGCTGTCGTCCCGGGTATTGAACTTATGGCTCAGATCGCATAAAAACACCACGGGAAACTCCAGACCCTTGGACTTGTGGATCGTCATGATCCGCACGCCGGCAGCCACCCGGCGGGCAGACACCTCCGGCGGCTTGTCCAGCTCGATGAGCCGGCGCAGCTGCACCACAAAGTCGAAGAGGCTCCCTCTGCCTCCGGCGGCGATCTGACCGGCATAGCCCAACAGCGCCACCAGATTGTCCTTGCGGTGCGAGCCATCCGCCATGGCTCCGAATATCGCCATGGCGTCACACCGGGTGTAGATCTGCCACAGCAGGCGGTCCACCGGCTGCTCCAGCGCGTCGGAGCGCAGCTGCTGCAGCAGCGACAAAAACGCCTGCGTTTCCGGTGTCTCATCCAGACACAGCGCCTCGTAAAAATCGCCGCCGGGCAGCAGCGTGCGCACGCGCGCCAGCTGATCCGGCGTATAGCCGAACAGAGGCGAACGCAGCACAGAGATCAGCGGCACATCCTGATGGGGGTTGTCCACCACCTGCAAAAACGACAGCATCACCGCGATCTCCACTGTGGAAAAAAAGGCCTCCTCCTCACTGCCGGAAAACGGTATATTCTCTTGCGCCAGAGCGTCTGTAAAGGCTTTTAACCTTACACGTGGTGAGCGCATCAGGATCACCACGTCCTCCGGCTGCAGCGGCCGCAGCTTCCCGTCACTGCCCTGCACGGGATATCCCTCGTCCAGCATTTGCCGGATCCGCCGCGCCACAAAGCGAGCCTCCACCGTGCTCCGGTCGAACTCCTGCTCCGGCGTGTTCTCCACGTCGATGAAATGCGCCTCGGCCTCCAGACCGGGCCGGTCGTCATAATCCGCCCCGGCATTCAGCTTTTCGTCCGGGCCGTAGACCATCTCCCCCATTTGGGGCGACATGATCTGCTCAAAGATATAGTTGACGGCGGAGAGCACCTGCCTGCGGGAGCGGAAATTCTTCTGCAGCAGCACGCGGCGCGGTTCGCCGTCGGCGGCGACCGCCGCGTCGCGGAAGGCGCGGTATTTTTCCAGAAAAATGGTGGGATCCGCCAGGCGAAAACGGTAGATGCTCTGCTTCACGTCGCCCACGGCGAACAGGTGTCTGCCGCCGCCCGACACGGCGGTAAAGATGCAGTTCTGCACGTCGTTGGTATCCTGATACTCGTCCACCATCACCTCCGCATAGCGCACTGACAGCTGCTGCGCCAGCGGCGTGGGCGCGCCGTCGGCGTCTGTCAGGATATCCAGCGCAGCATGCTCGGCGTCGGAAAAATCCATGCAGTTGCGGCGTACCTTTTCCGCCTGATAGGACAGCGCGAACCGCTCCGTCAGGTCGATCAGCGCCAGCATGGCGCCGGACATGGCCCGCAGATCCTCCACCATGTCCCGCTGCGGCGTTTCAAACGGCTTGCGGATCCGCTCCAGGTCGCTCTTGCAGCGCTCCCGCATCGCCTTCTGCCGCTCCTTTTCCGCATCGTACTCATGGCCGCCCACACTGCCCATGCTGCGGAACTTCGGCGCCAGCGCCGCCATGGCGTCCCAGCCACGCTCCGCCGCCGCCGGATATTCGTCCAGCCGGGCCGCCATCTCCAGATAGCGATCTGCCAGCGCGTTATAGAGCGCCTCGCAGTCCTCCAGCTCCCGTGCCGCGCGGCGAAGCTGTTCCGCCCAGAAGGCGGCGCAGCGGCAGGCGTCCTCCATGATGATCCGCCCGATATCGGTGGTGGACAGATCTTCAGGCACCGACTCCCACCACGTCCGGTGCTTCTTCAGCCACTGCAGCGGGTGAGGGTGGCTCTGGATCTTTTCGTGCAGACGCAGCACCAGCTCCTCCAGCGCCCGGTCGTCCCGTCCGGCGCCCAGCGTTTCCACCAGCAGCGCCGAGCGCCGGTCTCCCGCCTCGATCCGGTCGTACATCTCCTCCAGCACCCGCTGCAGTACACGGGTGCGCAGCAGCAGCGACTCCTGCTCGTCCAGCGTGCGAAAATCCGCCGTCAGGCTCCGTCCCTCCACCGCCGGCAGCAGGTGTATGTTCTCCCGCAGCAGCGCGGTGCAGAAGGCGTCCACCGTCTTGATATCCGCCCGGTAGACCCGCATCAGCTGGCGGCGCAAATGGCCGTTGTCCGGCTGCTCCGCCACCCGGGCGCCCAGCTCAGCGGCGATCCTGCCCCGCAGCTCCGCGGCGGCGGCGCGGGTATAGGTGATGATCAGAAAATCATCGACCCGGTGCCCCTCCTCCACATAGCGGAACAGGCGCTCCACCAGCACGCGGGTCTTGCCGGAGCCGGCGGCGGCCGAAACCAGCAGCTCCCCGCCCCGGTCGGTAATGGCGGTCTTTTGCTCCGCCGTAGGTTCAAGCCTCGTCATGGGGCGCCTCCTCTCCCACGCTTTGATCCACAAACTGCCAAAATTCCTCCGGCTTCGGCTTTTTCAATACGTGCTTTTTCTCCCGTGTCTCGTCAAAGAAGCAGGCGCTGGCAAAGGGGCAATAGGTGCAGGCGCTGTCCTGCGGGCCCCTCGTATAGGGGTCGGCGTCCACGTTGCCCTGCCGCAGCTCGTCGGCGATCCTGTGCAGCAGCTGATCCACGTAGCGGCTCAGCTTGCCCAGCTGCGCCGCGGAGGCCACGCTGCCGCCTATGGATCCGTCCTTGCTCACCGTCAGCGGCAGATAGCAGGGCGACTCCAGCGCGCTGTGCTCCATGGCCTGCAGCACCTCCGGCTCGTTCAGCAGCATGCCGCTGCGCCGCAGCTCCTTTTGCAGCATGGAGCGCAGCTTTTCCTCATCCACGGAGCGATCCGCCCGCAATATGACGTCCCGGGCAGGCAGATACAGCACGCCCGCCGGCTCCACCGGGTGGCCGAAATAGGCGGCGCCGCTTTGCTTGAGGGCGAACAGATACAGCAGCATCTGGATGCCCAGTCCCGCCTCCAGATCCCCCAGATCCAGCGCCTTTTTCCCCGTTTTGTAGTCCACCACCCGCAGGTACAGCTTCCCGTCCCGGAGCCAGCCGTCCACCCGATCCACCTTGCCGGTGACCGACAGCTCCGTCTCGCCCTCCCGGATCGTTACCGCAGGCAGCCGGCCGTCCTTGCCGCCAAAGGCCAGCTCGAACGCCACCGGGCGGAAATCGGACACCGACAGCTCCTCCGCCACGTTGCGGATCACCGCCATGGCGGCACGGCGCAGCCGGGCGAACAGATAGCGGAACCGGGCAGTTTTTCCCCCAAGATCGCCGATCTCCCGGCGGGTGTATTCCTCCACGTACCGCCTGACCAGCGCCTCCAGCTCCTCCTCCGGCACGGCGGCAAAGCCGCCCCGCTCCGTCACCTCGGCGGTCACGTGCTCCAGAAGGTAATGGAGGAAGGTGCCGACCTCCGGCGCGTCAAAGCCCGCCGAACGGCGCTCCCTGGCCCGCAGGCCGTACTCCATGAAATAGCTGAAATGGCAGCTGCGCAGCCGATCCATCCGGGAAGCCGACATCCGGTAGCTCTTGCCGTAAAGCGACTGCACCGCCTCCGGCGACAGCTTGCCCCGCCCCATGGCGCGGGCCCGCTCCATCCGCTCCAGCACCGCGCCGCCGCCGTGCCCGGCGAAATAACGCCACAGCCCGCCGCCGATCTCCTGCCCTGCCAGCTCCAGCGCCGTGGCGGGCACCAGCGCCCGATAGCGCCGGTCCTCCCGCGTCAGAGACAGTCCCGGCAGCAGGCGGCGAAGCCGCTCCACCACGAAGGACGGCCGCAGCTCGCCGCTGCCGTCGGAGGCGGGATAGCTGACGTGCAGCAGCTCCGTGGGCTGGGCAAGGCAGGCATAGATGTTCTGCAGCTCATTGTCCAGCGGGTCGAAGGTGGCGTCGGACAGGAGGATGCTGTGCTGCTGCAGGATCTCCCGCGCCGCCTCGTCCAGCAGTCCCGCGCCGCCGTCCGCCTTGGGCAGCACGTGGTCGTTGGCGCCCAGCAGAAACATGCAGCGCACGCTGTGGCGGTCGTTGCGGGTGATGTCGCTGACCTTTACCTGATCCAGCGTGGCAGGAATGGTGCCCACGCTGTACTGGGACAGCACCAGTCTCATCAGCCCCGTGAATTCCTCGCTGCCGATCTCCGTCGGCCCCATGATCTCCACCATCTGATCCAGCACACCGCAGAAAATGCGCCACAACTGACTGTACTCCCCCGCCAGCTGAGCCTGTCCCGCCGCCGTCAGCATTTCCGCCCGCTGAAGCAGTGCGCCCGGCACGTCCGTCCGCTGAGCAAAGCTGTAAAGTGCTTTTGCTTTACCCTCTACTGTTTGCGCGGATTTCATGTCTCCGGAAAGCTGAGAAAGCGGCTGTGCGACCCGGCGGCGCAAGTCGTTGATCGTCTGCAGGCGGCGCCGGCGTTCCTCCGTCAGCTCCTGCCCGTAGCCGTCGGGATTGGCGTTCCAATCCGCGTCCCGGAGCCACATACTGCCCCGGATCTCCCACGTGACCACGTAGTTTTCCAGCAGGTCGCACTCCTCCGCCGTAAGACCGGCCATGCCGGTTTTGAGATAGCGGAACATATCCTCGTATTCAAAGCCGCCGGTGACGGCGTCCAGCGCGCTCAGCAGCATGGTCATGGCGGGCTTGGCCAGCACGTCGCTGCGGCGGCTGATATAGGCAGGGATGCCGTCCCGCTGCAGCACGTTTTCCAGCAGCGGGGCGTAAAGCTCCATATTGCGGGCGGAAACGGCGATGTCACGGTAGCGGCACGCGCCGCTGCGCACCAGCTCCCGGATGCGGTAGGAGACGTACTCCACCTCGGTGAAGGGGTTGAGCGCCTCGTAGAGCTCCACCCCGTCGGGAGCGCCCTCGTAGGGCACGTCCGTGCCGAAAACGTGCTGCTCCAGATGTCCCAGGGCGCCGCTGCGGCTGCCGGTGACATACATCATTTCGCAGGGAACGCCCGCCTCCTGCGCCATGCGGATCAGCCGGTCACGCTGGCGGGTGGCGTTCTGGAACAGCTCGCCGCCGTTTTTCTCCCCCAGCAGCGTCACGGTGACGCTTGACGCCTGACGCAGCGCGGCGGACACGATATGCTCCTCGGCGGCGTTGAAATAGGAAAAGCCGTCCAGATACACGTCCTTGCCCGACAGATAGCGGGACCGGTCGATGAGATCCCCCAGCTTCTGCACCCGGGAGCGGCGGTCAATGCCGCCGTCGCGCAGGCGGGCGTCATAGGCGGCGAACAGCCGGGCCAGATCCCGCAGTTTGTCCCCCGCGGCGCCCTCCACGTCCTGCACCTGGGTCAAAAGCGCCTCCGGCGACACCTCGTAGGCGTAAAACTCGTCCATCAGCTCCGTGAGCTGCTGCAAAAACGCCGAGCGCTGGGAGGCGCGGCCGAACAGCGTCAGCTGCCGGTGAAGCTCCTGCAGCGCCATGCGCATGGTCAGCAGCTTGCCGCCGCCGTCCAGCGTAAAATCCGACGCGCCGCCCAGCTCCGAGAGCACGCGGCCGGCCAGCGTGCGAAAGCTCAGCACCTCCGTGTCCCGGGAGGCGGTGTCGCCGCAGGCGCGGCAGACATCCAGCTCCGCCTCGTGGGAGGCGTGCTCCGGCACCAGCAGCACCTGCGGGCGCTGTACGCGCGATTCCAGCATCGAGCGCAGCACCCGCTGTGATTTACCCGTTCCGGCTCTGCCGATCCAGATTCGAAGCATGCGTTCTCACCCCTTTTGCCCTATGATACACCATCCGATGTACCGAAAAACGGACAGAACTCTCTCTTTACAAAAACAGCGGCAGGACGCGCCGACGGGCGGCGCGCCTTGCCGCTTTCTGCTATGACTCCCACTGCGCCGCCAGACGCCGCGCCTCCTCCTGCGAATCGGCGGGCCCGGCCGCGGTGCAAAGAAGCGTCACCCGGTCGTGCAGCACGTGGGCCGTGCCGCCGGACACGGCGGCGTATCGCGCGCCGTCTGCCGTGCGATACCGCACCACGCCGGGCGCCAGCACCGCCAGCAGCGGCGCATGGTCGGGCAGAACGCCCGCCAGTCCCTGCGCCAGCGGCAGCTGCACCGAAGCGCACTCCGCCTCCAGCGCCGTACCGGACAGCGTGACGATCTCCAGCCGGATCTTCTTCTCCATGGCCGCCCGCCTTACTGCGCCTTGCGCCGCGCCAGCACCTCGTCAATGGTGCCGCACATCAGGAACGACTGCTCCGGCAGATCGTCGCATTCGCCGCCCAGAATGATCTCAAAGCCGCGCAGCGTTTCCTCCAGCGGCACGTACTTGCCGGGAATGCCGGTGAAATTCTCCGCCACGTGGAAGGGCTGGGACAAAAACCGCTGGATCCGGCGGGCACGATGCACCACGGCCTTGTCCTCGGCGCTCAGCTCCTCCATGCCCAGCACGGCAATGATGTCCTGCAGCTCCCGGTACTTTTCCAGCACCTGCTGCACAGCCCGGGCCGTGTTGTAATGGCGCTCGCCCAGCACCTGCCGCTCCAGCAGGCGCGAGGTGGAATTCAGCGGATCCACCGCCGGATAGATGCCCAGCTCCGAAATGCCGCGATCCAGCACCGTGGTGGCGTCCAGATGGGCAAACGCCGTGCTGGGCGCCGGGTCGGTCAGATCGTCCGCCGGCACGTAAATGGCCTGCACGGACGTGATGGACCCGCTGCGGGTGGAGGTGATGCGCTCCTGCAAAGCGCCCATCTCCGAGGCCAGCGTGGGCTGATAGCCCACGGCGGAGGGCATACGCCCCAGCAGGGCGGACACCTCGCTGCCGGCCTGGGTAAAGCGGAAAATATTGTCGATGAACAGCAGCACATCCTGCCCCATGGCGTCGCGGAAATACTCCGCCATGGTCAGCCCCGCCAGCGGCACCCGCAGCCGGGCGCCCGGCGGCTCGTTCATCTGGCCGAACACCAGGGCTGTTTTTTCGATGACACC
>JAFTBL010000204.1 GCA_017455225.1 Oscillospiraceae bacterium | reverse complement strand
TGGTGTCCTCCTCCTTCTCCTCCGGCACCGCCGTGACGGAGGGCAAGGTGCTTGTGTGGCCGGTGGACTTCTCGCTGGAGGGTTACAGGCTGGTGTTCAACTACAAGGCGGTGTGGCTGGGCTATGCCAATACGCTCTTTTACACGGCGGGGCGAACCGTCATACTGCTGACGCAGATCGTGCTGGTAGCCTATGTCCTCTCCCGCAAGACGTTTCAGGGCCGCAAGTTCTTTACCATGATCTGCGTGTTCTCCATGTGGTTCAGCGGCGGTCTGATCCCCAGCTACATCCTCATTTCCAGCCTGGGGCTGAACAATTCCCGCTGGGGCTATCTCATCATGGGCAGCATCAACATCACCTATGTGATCATCATGCGCACGTATTTCCAGACGGCGATCCCCAGTGAAATGCTGGAATCGGCAAAGATCGACGGCGTGACGGATATTCAGTATCTTCTGAAGATCGCACTGCCGCTGGCAAGGCCGGTGCTGTCGGTGATCACACTGTATCTCATCGTGGCGGAATGGAACAACTATTTCGGGCCCATGATCTATCTGCGGCCTACGAATCTGCACCCCTTACAGCTTATCCTGCGGCGCATTCTGGAAGCAAGCCAGATGGACGTAACCATGGTATCCGACGCGGAGCTGGCCAGTCAGGCGGCGCAGATGGGCGACGTACTGAAATACGGCGTGATCGTGGTATCCACGGTGCCCATGCTGTGCCTGTTCCCGTTCGTGCAGAAGTTTTTCAACAAAGGGCTGATGATGGGCGCGCTGAAGGGCTGAGCGGAAGGGAGGTTACGGCATGAAGAAATCTGCAAAGCACGTATTGCTGGGCACCGCTGCACTGGCGCTGGCGGCCGCCTGCTTTTTCGGCGGGCGCGCTGCGGCGCAGGCTCTGCCGGAGAAAAAAACGATCGTTTCCGGAGATGCTTCCACGCTGGGAGCGTATTCGCAATATGATCTGTTTGCCAATGTGCCGGCGCTTACCGGCGCATCCGTCCGCTATGAAAACGCGGTGGACGACGGTGCCGATACATACAGCATCAACGTCTATGATACCACGCAGGATGAATACAACGCATACTTGAAGGTGCTGGAGAACAGCGGCTTTACCCGATATACGGACAACGGCGAGCACGGTCTGGGCGGATACGTCTATAAGACGTATTTCCAGAAGGACAGCCTGCGCCTTTCCGTGACGTATTTCACCCGCTTGAACCGCACCATGATCTCCGCCTGTGAAAAGGGCGCGTGGTCGGAGCACCTTGCATACAACGAGGACTATCTGGCAGGCAACAAGCCGGGCGCCAAAACGACGCTGTATCTTCCCGAGCTCTACACCACCGGCGCCAGCTTTTTCTTCCAGCTCAAAAACGGCCATTTTATCATCAACGACGGCGGCACGGAGAACGAGCTGCCCTATCTGCTGGACGATCTGGAAAAGCTGACGCCGGAAGGGGAGAAGCCGGTGATCGAGGCATGGTTCATGTCCCATCCCCATATCGACCACATGGGCGTTTTCAAGGCGTTTTTGGAGAACAAGGAGCAGATGGACAGGGTCTATGTGGAAAACGTGTATTATAACTGCGTCAGCGCGGAGGCGGAGACCTACTACGGCGGTGAAAAGCTGAGCAACTACGTCAGGGGCCTGCCGCCTATGCTCAAGCGATCGGACGGCGCGGCGCCCGTGCTCCACGAGATCGTACTGGGCGACCGCTACTATTTCAACGACATCACGGTGGAGGCGGTGTTTACCTCGGAGGCAATGCCCTACGAGGAGTGGACGGGAGAAAACGCCACCAGCACGTGGCTGATGTACTACGTGGAGGGGCAGACGATCCTGTTTCCCGCAGACGGCACCTTTGCCGCACAGCAGTTCATCATGCGTGCCTACGGCAGCGAGTATCTGGATCTGGACGTATATTTCCCGTCACATCACGGCTACGACGTGTTCGATCAGTTTACCGATTATCTCAAACGGGTGGATACGGTGCTTTACCCCAACTATCATAAGCTGCTGGGCGGCGACACGGGCTACGGCACCCACACGGTGCAGCTTCTCCACTTGAACGAGGTGGCACAGGAATCCTACACCTATGGCGAGGGAACTGTGGTGATGCAGTTTCCCTATACGGTGGGCTCGGCCACGACCCTGCCGATGCGAGAGTGGAGCTACAACGTAGCCAAGCCGCCGCGATAAGGAGGGAATGACCATGAAAAAGAAAACAGTCATGATCGCTGCCGGCATCGCAGCCCTCCTGATCGCCGCAGGCGCGGGCGGCTGGCTTTCCGTCAAACTGACTGCGTCCGGCAACAAGGCGGGTGTGGACTGGTACAGCGAGAGCAAGAAGGTCTATACCATCACCACGGCGCAGGAACTGTTCGACATGGCGAAGCTGAGCCGGTACTACGACTTTGCCGGGCAGACCTTCAAGCTGGGCAAGGATATCGTCATGAACGAGGGCACGCCAGAGGATTGGGGGACGGCCATGCCGGAGACGGTGTGGAACAACCCCATCTACCAGTTTGCCGGCACCTTTGACGGGCAGGGCCATACCATCAGCGGCGTGTATGCCATGGGGTATGATCTTGCGCAGCTGGATCACTATTATGAAAAGCATCCGCAGGTGGAGTACTGGAGCGGGAAGTCCCTGTACTTGCCCACGGGGCTGTTCGCCTACACGAAGGACAGCTGTCTCATTAAGGATCTGAACGTGATCGACAGCGTTTTCTATAACTGGTCCAACAACGGCGGCGGCAGTATCGTGGCAAACGGCGCAGGTACGCTGGACACCGTGTACAGCAACGCCGTCGTGGTGGCTTACTGGCAAAATACCGGCGGCTTGGTGGGCGTGGCGGAAAACGGATCGTTCCATCTTACCGATTGCTGGTTTGACGGCGAGCTGCGCATGGAGGGCGAGGGCCGCGCCATGGGCGGCGGCGGGTTGATCGGCACGGTGAAGAAGGCAAGCGAGAACACCACCATCACCCATTGCCTGAACACGGCAAACATCACCAACGACTTTATCACGGATGACCCGCGTATCGGCGGGTTTGCAGGCATCCTGCAGGACGGCGCGCACCTGAGGGTCGAAGACAGCCTTTCTGCCGGCTCCATCACCGCCGAACGAAAAGACAGCATCGGCACGGCCGTGGGGCGCCTGGAGGGAAGCGCTACGCTGGCGGCAGAACACGCCTATACGAATCTGGACGGATACCCTGCCGTGCTCGGCTGCTGGGACGGGGCGTTCCAGTCCTATCCCATCGGGCTGCAAAAAGCCTGCTTTATTGGCGATGCGGCTTTGCAATGGACAGATCTGGATTTTGAAGACCATTGGACGATAACGGAAGACGGCATGCCCCAGCTGCGCTGCTTCGCCAAAAAGACAAGCAGCGAAACAACAGCGGAGAAAGCATACGATATCAGTTGGTACGACGAGGGAAAGAGCGAATATACCCTTACAACGCTGGATCAGCTTTATGGTTTCTACATCCTCTCCGCCGACCATAACTTCACGGGCAAAACGATAAAGCTGGGCGCGGACATCACCGTCAATGAGGGCGATGCCGCGGATTGGGCGGAGAAGGCGCCGGAGAAGCCGTGGTACCCCATCAACCGCTTTGCCGGCACCTTTGACGGGCAGGGTCATACCATCTCCGGTGTGTACCTGCACAGCAATCAACCCGGGACGGGACTGTTCACGTCCATCACCGCCGCCGGCGCGCTCAAAAACTTCCGGCTGGTGAACAGCCGCTTTCTCAATGAAACATACCGCATCTCCTACATGGGCAGTGTTGTGGGCTGTGCCGAGGGCATGATCGACACGGTGTACAGCAACGCCATCATCGTCAGCTCTGCCGCGCGCACCACCGGCGGTATCGCAGGCAGTGCGGCCGGCATGGAAACGGTCACCGTCAACAACTGCTGGTTTGACGGCTCCATCGAACTGGTGGGCGAGCAGGCCAGCCAGTCCGGCGGCATCATAGCCGGGATCCTCGGCGGTACGGCGGTGCGCTTGCAGCACTGTCTCAACAGCGGCAGCATTTCGGGCGGTATCCTGAAGGGCGGTCTCATCGGCCTGGTTTCCAACATGGTGGAGATCACCGACTGCCTGAATGTGGGCGTGATCGACGGCGACAAGCACGTGGGCGCCGCTACGAGCTGGATCAGTAAGAGATCCACCCTGTCCTTTGACAACACCTACGCCGCATCGGACAGCTGTATTGCCACGGTGAACAACGTGCAGGAGACCTTTACCGGCGGCTGTATGATGATCGGCAGGGAATATCTCACCGGCAGCAACGCCTATTGCTGGACGATGCTGGACTTTGACGAGTACTGGGCGATCCAGCCCAACGGCACGCCTGTTTTGCAGTCTTTTGCGGACAGCGTTCCCTCGGTGAACGGCCTTGCCAAAAAGATGGATACAAGCTGGTACAGCGTGCGGGAGAAGGAGTACATATTGGATTCCCCGGAGGATCTGTACGGCTTCACCTATCTCTCTTACAACACGGATTTTGCCCGCAAGACAGTAAAGCTGGGCGGCAATATCTCCATCAACACAGGCAGCGCCGCAGACTGGGCAAGCAGCGCGCCTGCCGATCCGTGGTTTCCCGTATACGGCTTTCTCGGCAACTTTGACGGGCAGGGCTATGCCGTCAGCGGACTGTATTTGAAATCAAAATCAGAGGATCCTACGGGAATGTTCGCCTCTGTTCAATCGCAGATCAGCAATTTCCGGCTGCTCAACAGCTATTTTGAAAAGGACGGGCCTTACTGCGGCGCTGTGGCAGGCACGTTTACCGGCACGCTGGATCACATTTACAGCAATGCGATCGTGCAGGCCGCAGGGAAAGAACGCAGCCGTTTCGGCGGCCTGATCGGCGCCGTCACAGGTGAGGCGTCGCTGAACGAATGTTGGTTTGACGGTGCTGTCAACGCCGCGGATAACCGCTACATCGGCGGTCTGATCGGCAGCCTGGACAACAACGCGGGCATTGTCAGTATAGACCATTGTCTTTTCAGCGGCACGGCGTCCGCCGCCGATCAGCTCGGCGGTCTGTGCGGCTATCTGGTGGACGGCGGCATCGTCATCGAGGACTCGCTGGCGATCGGTACGATGACCACGGCCGGAGCGAACGTCGGCACACTGGTAGGAGGCAGATGGAGCGCCAAGCCAGATATCATCATCCGAAACAGCGCCGGCGTGGGCAATGAGAATTTGTCGGGCAGCGCCGCAGCGAAGGAAGTGACCAACGCCGCCAAGATCAACTCCCGCACCCGGAACGATTTGAAGGGCGGCGACGGACTGTTTTTGGCAGCGTGGCTGGACTTTAACAGCCATTGGGTCGTTCGCGATCAGGACGTTCCCGCGCTGCGCAGCTTGTCCGGCAAGCTCTCACCACTGCAGCAGGCAATGGAGGACTTCCGCAACTCCGCCGCGTTGGATAAGGACGGCAAGGGGACGTATACCATCCATAACGTCAAGGATCTCACTGCATTTGCTCTGCTGTCCAGACTGACGGACTACGCCGGCTGTACGGTGAAGCTGGCGTCGGACGTCACGCTGAATCCGGGCAGCGCCGCAGATTGGGATGAAACAGCTCCCGGCAATGCGTGGATGAGCGTGGGCAGCGCCGCCAAACCCTTTGCCGGTACGTTTGACGGACAGGGGCATACCATCAGCGGCCTTTACCAAAACATCAAGAGCGACGATCCTACCGGGCTGTTTGCCCAGACGGCAGCAGGCTCGACAGTGAAGGATCTGCGCATAGAAAACAGCTTCTTTGCCAAGAACGGGCCTTACTGCGGCGCCGTGGCCGGCATTTTCACCGGTACGATGGAGCACGTTTACAGCAACGCCACCGTGCAGGCCGCAGGGAAGGAACGCAGCCGCTTCGGCGGACTGGCCGGCGCCGTGACAGGCGAGGCTTCTCTGACCGAGTGCTGGTTTGACGGCGCGGTCAACGCCGCGGATAACCGCTACATAGGCGGTTTGATCGGCAGCCTGGACAATAAGGCCGGCGCCGTCACTGTGAGCCATTGCCTCTTCAGCGGCACGGCGACGGCCAAGGACCACTTGGGAGGACTTTGCGGCTACCTGGTAGATGGCGGCATCACCATCGTGGATTCGTTGAGTATCGGCACGCTGGAAACGACGGGCGCCACCGTGGGCACGCTGGTAGGCGGCAGATACAGCGCCGCCCCCACCATCACTATCCGCCATTGCGCAGGCGTGGGCACGCAGGATCTGGCAGGCACCGCAGTAGCAAAGGAAATTACAGACGCCGCCAAGATCAACTCCCGCACCCGCGACCGGCTCAAGGGCGAGGATGGATTGTTCCTGGCGACCTGGCTGGACTTTGACAACCACTGGGTGGTGCGGGATCAGGACGTTCCTGCGCTGCGCAGCTTGTCCGGCAAGCTCTCGGCGCTGCAGCAGGCCATGGAGGATTTCCAAAACAGCGCCGAAAAGGACGAGAACGGCAAGCGGGTCCACACCGTGAATAACGCGGATGATCTGAAGGCATTTGCTTTGCTGTCTCAAAACAACACCTTTGCAGACAGCATTGTAAAGCTGGCGGCAGACGTCGACCTGAACCCGGGCTGGATGGCCGGCGCCGACGCGCCCGCCAACCAGTGGTCTACGCCCATCGGAAGCACAAGCGTACCCTTTGCCGGCACGTTTGACGGCCAGGGCCACACCATCTCCGGCGTATATCGGAGCGCGGCGGGCAACGCCGGACTCTTCACGCAGGTGGCGTCTACGGCTGTGTTGAAGGACTTCCGCCTTACCAACAGCTATGTCACCACATCCGCCGGCTATGCCGGTACCATCGCGGCACACTTTGCCGGCACGGCGGAGAAGATTTACAGCAACGCCACCCTGGCAGTCACCGGCGGAGCGGCTTACTTCGGCGGCCTGTTCGGCGAAACGAGGTACGGCGACGCGACTGTCAGCGAGTGCTGGTTTGACGGTGTGATCGACGCCGCCGGAAAGCAGTGGGTCGGCGGACTGATCGGCGGTGCGTATGACGCGGTCACCGTGTCTCACAGCCTGTTCAGCGGCAGCATCACGGCAGAAAAGGGCGTGGGCGGCATCTGCGGCAACACCATCAGCGCAGCGGGCATCACCTTTGAGGATACGCTTGCCGCCGGCGTCATCAACGCCGCCCAGTGGGGCGGTCTTGTGGGTGGCCGGCAGAGCGCCGAGTGCGTGCTTACCGCCAACAACTCCGTGAGCGTTGGCAGTGCCAAGTGGTACGGCAGCAGCGGCGCCTACGTACAGAACGCCGCCGACAACGTCAGCTCCCGGACGCTGGAGCAGCTCAAGGGAGACGGCGGTGCGTTCCTGGCTGCGTGGCTGGATTTCAACAACTATTGGGTTACGCGCCCGGACGCGGTTCCTGCCCTGCAGAGCATGACCGACGGTTTCCACAACAGCTATACCGAGGATGAGGACGGCAAGCGCGTATATACCGTTGCCGACGCGGAGGATCTCCTCGCCTTTGCCCGGCTCTCCAAGAGCATGAGCTTTGCCGGCAGCACCGTGACGCTCTCGGCGGATATTGACCTGAACCCCGGCTGGGACGCCTCCGCCGAGGCGGCGCCGGATCTGGTGTGGGAGATGATCGCCTCCACCTCCGTGCCCTTTGCCGGCACGTTTGACGGGCAGGATCACACCATCCGCGGCGTATATGTCAGCGCAGGCAGCACGCAGAAGACGGGGCTCTTTGTCAAGACGGCGGAAACGGCGGTTTTGAAGAACTTCCGTCTGGAGAACAGCTGCTTCCTCACCGAGGCGCCCTATCAGGGCAGCATAGCCGGTGCCTTTGCCGGCACGGCGGAGCGGATCTATTCCAGCGCCATCGTTCACAAGACCACCTCCGGCAACAGCCGCTACGGCGGTCTGTTCGGCAACGTGGAGGGTGCCGCCGCCGCGTTGAGCGAATGTTGGTTTGACGGCACGGTCAGCGCCGCGGGCAACTCCTACGTGGGCGGTCTCATCGGCGCGCTGGATACTGCTGCAAACGTGACGGTACAGCACTGCCTGTTCAGCGGCGTCATCACCGCCGGCCAGCAGGTGGGCGGCATCTGCGGCTTTGCTTTCGCCGCAGACAGTCACATCACCATGGACGACACCCTTGCCATCGGCGTCATCACCGCCGGTCAGAAGGGCGAACTCATCGGCGGCCGGCAGACGGCCAGCTCCGTGCTCACCGCCAACAACTCCGTGGGCGTGGGCAGCGCCAAGTGGTACGGCAACAGCGGCGCCTACGCCGGCAACGCCGTCAACGTCAGCTCCAGGACGCGGGAGCAGCTCAAGGGCGACGACGGCGCGTGGCTGGCAAGCTGGCTGGACTTTGAAGAGCATTGGGTTACCCGCGACGGTGCCGTGCCTGCGCTGAAAAGCTTGGTGACTACACCGTAAATGTTGCGTGTCTGCCGCGCTGTCGCGGCGCGGCAGACACGGGCAGATATACCATCAACCAAAGGAGACTTTTAAAAGCAGCACGAGAAAGGAGGAGAGAACATGAAACGGCGTTACAGTTCCCCTGTGCTGGAGGTGGATGAGCTGAAATGGAGCGATATCATCTGCACCAGTCTGACAGGCGTGGACGAGGATCCCGGCAACGAAGGTGGCGAGCTGTAAAGCGCGTCCAATGAAAAGCCAATTTTAAGAACGGAAGGAGCATAGCAGATGAAAAAGATTATGAGCGCTGCACTGGTGCTGATCATGACCCTTTCGCTGGTCATGGTGGGCGTACCTGCGGCATGGGCGGATGCGCCCACGGAAGAGGGCAAGGTCTTCGCCGGCTACTATACGGACGATACGTATACCACGCCGTCGAATGGGGAAACGTCCTATCCGAAATTCGTGGACGAGGACGTGCTGAAGGTGAAGTGTCAGCTCACCTACCTTGCCAACGAGGACGACGACAGCACGCGCATCCGCGTGGTCACCACGGTGGACAGCACCCGCTATCAGAAGGTGGGCTTCTTCGTGTCGGTGGACGGCGGAGCGGAGAAGGAATACGCCACCACCAAGGTGGCGCGCCGGATCGTCGGCACGGACGGGCTGGCCAATCTGGAGTATGAGCCCAGCGTGTTCAGCGCGGAGTCTCAGTACTTCTGCGCCTACAACTTCACCGTCGGCAGCGCGAAGTTCGGCACGGCGCTGTCCTTCATCCCGTTCTGGGTCACCATGGACGGCACGGAGGTGCGCGGTGAAGAACGCACCATCAAAATCAACGAGTGCGAGAGCTTCAACAACTACATGATCTCCAGCGCGGCGGATCTGACCGCCTTTGCCACGGCCTCCCAGAGCAGAAACTTTGCAAACTGGAAGGTCAAGCTGACGAAGGATATCGACCTGAACGAGGGCTGGACGGCCAGCGCTACCGCTCCCACCCAGACGTGGACGCCCATCGGCAGTACCAGCATACCCTTTGCCGGCACATTTGACGGTCAGGGACACACGATCAGCGGCGTGTACGTCAACGCAACGGCGCAGTTCGCAGGTCTCTTTGCCAAGACAGCCGCTACCGCTACGTTGAAGGATTTCCGGTTGGAGAACAGCTACTTGACCAGCAACGCGGGACGGCTGGGCGGTATTGCCGGCTCCTTTGCCGGCACAGCAGAAAAGATTTACTCCAACGCTTATGTGAATGCAGCAGCGGCGAATGTTTACGGTGGCTTCTTCGGGATCCTGGATGGCAGCGCCACCATCAGCGAGTGCTGGTTTGACGGCACGGTGAATGCCCCCAGCAGATCTTACGTGGGCGGCTTCATCGGCGACATGGATGCAGCTTCGGCGGTACTGGTGATCGAGCACAGCTTGTTCAGCGGCTATGTGGAAGCCGGCGGCGGTAATTATTCCAGCACCTTCGTTGGCTTTACGTTCAGCGGCGCCAGCGCCACGATCCGTGATTGCGCCAGCATGGGCAAATTCTCGGCCTCCAACGATAGAGGTCTGTTCGTCGGACGCAACAATGTTGCGCTGGCCCTTGAGAACTGCATCTGCGCCAACGAGTACAGCACGAAAAACCACGTGGGAAGCGAAGCCAGCGGCAGCAGCATAACAAAGACAGCGTCCGACTATTACAGCAGCAAGAAACCCTCGGAGCTGTATGGTATGAATGGTCTGGCGTTGAACCAGTGGCTGGTTTTCGACAACTATTGGGCCATCAAAGACGGTAGCGTGCCCATCCCGGCGTACTTCTCTGAGGATGGCGCCGCATCCTATACCATCACCACCGGCGCTGAACTGATCAAATTTGCTCAGACCTCCAACAGCAACACCTTCGCCGGCTGGACCATCAAGCTGGGCGCGGACATCGACCTGAACGAGGGCTGGACGGCCGGCGCCACCGCGCCTGCCACCAAGTGGAACGCGAAGATCGGAACGGACAGCTATCCCTTTGCCGGTACGTTTGACGGACAGGGACATACCGTCCGCGGCGTGTATCAGAGCGCCAGCGGCGCCAACGCCGGCTTCTTCGGTGTCACGTCGGCCACCGCCGTGGTGGAGAATTTCCGTCTGGAGAACAGTTATTTTGTCTCCTCCAACAACCGTCTCGGCAGCATTATCGGCAACGGCAACGGTGTTTTGCGCAACGTCTACTCCAATGCCAGCGTCACTGCCAAGGGCTGGGTAGGCGGTCTGGTGGGCTTTGCCACCGGCGTGACCGTGGAGAACTGCTGGTTTGACGGCACCGTCACCACCACCAGCCCCACCACCCAGGGTACCGGCGGCATCATCGCCATTGCTTACGGCGGCGCCAATGCCGTGCGCAACTGCTACAACAGCGGTACCATCAACGTGGAGCAGTACACTGCGGAAAACAATTGTCCCCGCGTGGCCGGCATCGTGGGCTATGTCACCCAGGAAGGCACCACAATGGCCATTGACGGCTGCCTGAACACCGGCGCCATTGTCATGTCCGGCAGCCACACCGACGGCTTCGGCCGCGTGCTGGGCTATTTGAGCAGCACCGCCTCCGGCACCGTCAGCAACAGCTACGGTACCAACGAAAGCTGCACCGGCATCGAGGGGAACAACCACATGGGCAGCGTGACCATCACGCTGGTGGCCGCCGCCGACATTCAGGGCAGCGCCGCCCAGACCAACATGCCTTTGCTGGATTGGACGAACAGCTGGATCACCCGGGACGGCCAGTTCCCGGCTCTGAAGCTTGTCAATGGCGGCATGGATTGAAGGGCTCCCGACGTTACGGCGACGCAGGCTGACATCGATCAGCTTGCCGCCGTGTACGCCGGCAAGACGCTTTATCAGGGCGATATCCACGCCCACGCCGACAACGACGGCAAGCTCAACGAGACCGCCGCTCTGAACACGTGGAAAACGCAGATGTCCGAGCATGCGCTGGACTTTGTGGGCAGTCTGGATCACAAGCAGACCAACCACATTGAGAACAGCGCGTGGGATAAGGATCTGTTCCTCTACGGCACGGAGCCCGGCACCTACATCAGCGGTTTGACCAGCCCCACCTACAGCGCGACGCTGGGCAAGGCGCACTATCTGATGATCATGCCGGACAAGGCCTCGCTGGAGAACGTGCTGAACGGGTTTTCCGAGTTCGGTTACAATGCCGCTTACACCGGCAACTGCACGCCCTCCTACGGCGCCTACACGTACCCCAACTTTACCAAGGCCCGTTTTGCGGAGCTGGCGCAGGCGGTGAAGGCCCAGGGCGGCCTGTTCGTGTTCGCCCATCCCACGGCGTATAAATATTCCGGCACGGCGGAGGATTACTTCCTGGCCGACGGCACGGCCCTTGAGGTGGTCTACGGTTCGCTGACCACCCGTTCCGACGGCGGCGACGGAGATGCGCTCTGCCGCACATACACGCGGCGGAACTATGAGCTCTGGAAGGAGCTGCTGGCGTCGGGCCACAAGGTCTGGGCCACCTCCGGCAGTGATATCCACGGGCCGCTGAACGATGACGGCAACCCGCAGGTGGCGGAAAAGGCATTGACCAGCGTGTACGCGCAGGCAGATACCGACAGCACCAACAAGGCGGAGCTCATCACAGGCGAGCTGGCGCGGGGCAACTTTTCTGCCGGCTCCGTGGGCATCAAGATGTGCGTGGGCAGCACGCCTATGGGCGGTACCACGGACTTTGCCGGTCAACGCCTCGTGATCGAGGTGGGCAAGTTCCACCAGTACGTGAGCGCGGATGCGCGTCAGTACCGGCTGGACGTGTACACCGATCAGGGGATCGTGTACAGCCAGCTGATCTCCAACCGGGACAACGCGCCCATCGCGCTGGATGCGGATGAGAGTGCCATGTTCTACCGGGTGGAGATCGGCGACCCCAACGACGGGCGGGTCATCTCCTACGGCAACCCCATCTGGAACAACTAACG
>JAFTBL010000203.1 GCA_017455225.1 Oscillospiraceae bacterium | reverse complement strand
TCCTCCGGGGCGGGGGCGGGCAGCGTGGCGATCAGCTGCCCGGCCAGCACGCCGGCAAAGGAGGAGATCAGCACGCTCTCCAGCGCCAGACGGCGCACCGCTGTTTCGCCCTCCGCTCCGGACTGCTGCGCCAGCGTGTACACCTGCTCGTTGAAAAACCGGGCGGATTTGCGGAAATGGGCGATGAAATCCTCGTAAGCGCTCTGCACGGCGCCCTCCGCCGCGTCGTTGGGCAGGATCCGGGGGATCTCCGCAATGCCGATGGACTGCTTCATGGGCAGGATCATCAGAAGAAATGCCAGATGCACCCGGTAGTATTTCCGCTTCACCGGCGCCGGCATGATCTTCAGCCGCACATAGTTGTTGATGGCGGCGGCCGACACGCTCCGCGCTTCGCTGCCCTCCGGCAGAAAGTGCAGATACTGCTCCAGCAGGGTCACCACCTGATCCATATACAGCCCGAAATCCGGCAGCGCCTCCCACGCCGGCAGCGCGTTCTCCTGCTGCATGGCGCCCCATGCGGCCAACTGCTCCTGCAGCGTTCCGTTTTCGCCGTCCACGGTGCATCCGTCCTTTCCGGCCGCGTTTCGGCCTGCCGTCAGTATAACAGAAACCGACGAAAACTGCAATAGGATATTATCAAAAACCGTATTGACACGCCTTTCGTAATATGATATATTAGATGCAAAGAGGTGATATATCATGTCAATCGGCGTCTACGTGTACGGGGACTCTTTGATGAAGGCCACCATGCCGGATCCCGCCTTCCGCTACCATTTCCACATGGAGGAGCTGATGCCCCGGTACCGGCGGGAGGGGGTCGAGGTGGTGAACCGGGCCAAAATGGGCGCCACGGTGGGCAAGGGCTGCGCCCTGATGGAGCACGACGTGGCCCGGGGGATGCAGGCGCAGTACGCGCTGGTGGCCTACGGCGGGAACGACAGCGACTTCGACTGGGCGGCCATCGCCGCCGACCCGGAGGGGGAGCACCGTCCCCGGACGGAGCTGCCCCGGTTCCGGGCGCTGCTGCAAAGCGCGGTGAACACGCTCAGCGGCGCCGGTGTGCAGCCGGTGCTGATGACCCTGCCGCCGGTGGACGCGGCGCGGTATCTCGCCTTCATCTGCCGCAACGGGCTTGACCGGGGGTGCATCCTCCGCTGGCTGGGGGATGAGCAGCGGATCTACCGCTATCAGGAGGCGTATTCCGACACGGTGGCGCGCTTTGCCGCTGAGAGCGGCGTGCCGCTGGTGGACGTGCGCCGCCCCTTCCTGCTGGATCGGGGATTGGGCACCCTCATTGCCGCCGACGGCATCCACTTGACTATGAACGGCTACACGAAGCTGTACGATCTTTTGACCGGCTGGTTCCGGAAAGCTCTGGGAGGTGCTTTGGCTTGATCCGCGTTTTCACCGATTCCGCCGCCAACCTGTCGCCGCAGGTACTGGAGCGGTTGTCCATCGGGCTGCTGCCCCTGCGCTACACGGTGAACGGACAGGAGCCGGAGGGGGAGTTCGACGCCCTTTCTTTCTACGAGGCCATGCGCTGCGGCGCCGAGGTCAAGACATCCATGGTCAGCCCCGGCGCGGTGGAGGAGGCGTTTTTGCCCGTGCTGCAGCAGGGGGACGACGTGGCGTGCCTGTGTCTCTCCTCTGGCATCAGCAGCTCCTACTATACGCTGTGCATGATGGCGCAGGAGATGGAAAAGGAGCATCCGGGTCGTAAAGTAAAAATACTTGACACCAGGGGCGCCTCACTGGGTGAGGGCCTGCCGGCGGTGGAGGCGGCGGAGCTGGCGGCCCGGGGCGTTTCGATGGAGGAGCTGTGCGCCCGGGTGGAAAAGCAGGTGCGCCGCATGAACCAGTATTTCGTGGTGGACCATCTGAAATATCTGCGCAAAACCGGTCGGCTGTGGGGCGGCGCCGCGCTGGCGGGGCAGCTGCTGCAGATCAAGCCGGTTCTGTTCGGCGACGAGGACGGGCACATCGTCCTGCGGGATAAGCTGCGGGGCAAAAAGCGGGCCATTGAGCGTCTGGCGGAGCTGTACGCCCAAAAGCGAACCGACGGCGCCGAGCCGGTGGGCATCGCCCAGGCGGATTGCCCGGCGGACGCGCTGCACCTGCAGGCGCTGCTGCGGCAGGCGGGGCAGACCGGCCCCATCCACATCGTGGGCTACGAGCCGGTCACCGGTTCCCACGTGGGCCCCGGCACGCTGGCGCTGTTTTTCTACGGCGACAGGCGGTAGGCACGGCTGCGAATTATGCTGAAAAGACCCCGGCAGTTCTTCTGCCGGGGATTTTTGCGTAAATAGAAAAAAAGACTACCATATCTTGTATTCTTATGATATAATGGCTACAATCCGGAGACTGTATGCCAAGGGAGAATACGATCCAGAGGGGGAGATCAACGTGAAATGTCCCTATTGCGGCTATAAAGAGAGCAAGGTAGTGGATTCCCGCCCCGCCGACGAGGGCAGCAGTATCCGCCGCCGCCGGGAATGCCTGCAATGCGAAAACCGCTTCACCACCTACGAAACGGTGGAGAGCCTGCCCATGGTGGTCATCAAAAAGGACGGCAGCCGCCAGAGCTTTGACCGCAGCAAGATCCTGCGGGGCATTCAGCGCTCCTGTGAAAAGCGCCCGGTGTCCGTGGCGGACATGGAGCGCATGGCCTCCGAGATCGAGCAGGAGATCCAGAACTCGCTGGAGCGGGAGGTCAGCACTGAGCTGATCGGCGCCAAGGTGATGGAAAAGCTGAAGGAGGCCGACGAGGTGGCCTACGTCCGCTTTGCCTCCGTGTACCGCCAGTTCAAGGATATCAACACCTTTATGCAGGAGCTGAACAAGCTGCTGGAGGAACGGTAAGGCTTGTAAACTCCGCCCTGTGAAGTGATAATGCTTTACAGGATGTTGCCCCAGTCCAGCCGGGTCTCCGCCGCCATGGCGTCCGCCGCGGCGGACAGTTGGGCAAGAAATTGGCGCAGCTCGTCGCGATCGCCGTCCTCCAACGCCGCTTCGGCGCAGCCAAGAGCGGAGGAGAAGGCGTACAGGTCGCCGTGGCAGCAGACGATCCGCAGCCACGGCTGGGCGCTGTGCCACGAGCGGCGCAGGGCGGCCAGCGAATGGCCGGCGGCTGTCAGGTCGCCGGCGCGGCAGGCGTCGTCGATCTGCGCCAGTTGCTGTTTCCACGCTTCGCTCCGGCGGCAGACGGCCGCCCCTGCGGCGGCGGAGAAGGCCAGCGTCAGCGCCAGCACCAGCGCGGCGGCCCGTGAGCTTTTCATGAGCGCACCTCCTTCAGCACGCAGCGGGTCTGGCCGTTTCCGTCCACCGTGAGGAAAAAGACGGAGCGGGGGTCGGCGGCGCCGTAGCCCTTCAGCGTGCGCTGCAGCCACGTCCGGTCGTGCCCCGTCTGGCGCAGCCGGTCGTCCAGCACGCGCCCGTCACTGACCACCACCGTGGGGAGAGACGGCTCGGCGCCGGGGGTCAGCCCCAGCTGCCGCGGCGTCACGGGCGCGTCGGCGCTGCGGGGAAACACCGACAGCGCGCCGCTGCTCTCCAGCACGGCCAGCTGTACCTGCGCCGGGTCGGGGATGCCTTGGGCGCGCAGCTCCTCCAGCAGCTCGTCCACGGTCAGCCGGTTGGAGCGCATGGTCTGCTGACGGATCTGCCCGTCCTCGATGATCACCGCCGCGCTGCCGCAGATCAGCCGCCGCAGCCGCTCGCTGCGCAGATTGCCGTAGCTGAGCAGGGTGGACAGCGCCAGCAGCGTGACGATGGGCACCACCCCCTGCAGAAGCGGGATCCCCAAATCCTGCATGGGCACGGCGGCCAGATCGCTCAAAAGCATGGCCAGCACCAGCTCCACCGGCTCCAGCTCGCCCAGCTGCCGCTTGCCCGTCAGGCGCAGTCCGGCGATCAGCAGCAGGTACAGGATCACGGTGCGCAGCATGGCAGTCAACATATTTTAAACGCCCCCTTTTGCGGTATAGTATGCGCCGCCCGGGGCGGAACTATCAGCGGAACGCGGCGTTCGCGCCGTTTCCATAGAGCAATCGGAAAAAACGCAGAAGAGAAAGGAGACTTACAGGCACCGGCCTGTCAGAAAGCGCCAGCGCCTGCCCTGGGGCAGGACGACGAGGAGGAGAGAGGATCGAAGCATTCGGCGGAAGCTCTCCCGTGCGTCCGGGTGCGACACGCGGCGGACAAATATGCGGGCGACCGCAAAACAGAGGCGCCGCGACCGGACGAGAAGGCAAATGCTCTGCGTGTTTGGCCTTGTGATTGCGTAACAAAACAATCAGGAGGAACTATATCAATATGTGCGGAATCGTAGGATTCGTAGGGCAGCAGGAGGCTGCCCCCATTCTGCTGGACGGCCTGCGCCGTCTGGAATATCGCGGCTATGACTCGGCGGGCATCGCCGTATGCGGCGCAGGCGGCATCGCCGTGGCCAAGTCCCGGGGCCGGCTGCAGGTGCTGTCCGACGCCACCCACGCCGGGGCGGATCTGCCCGGCGTCATAGGCATCGGCCACACCCGCTGGGCCACCCACGGCGAGCCCAACGACATCAACGCCCATCCCCATCTGGGGCGCAGCGGGCGCATCGCCGTGGTGCACAACGGCATCATCGAAAACTACATGGAGCTGAAGCTGCAGCTGCTGGAAAAGGGCTATACCTTCCGCTCCGAGACGGACACCGAGGTGGTGGCCCAGCTGCTGGACTACTACTACGAGGGCTGCGGCGACTTTTTCGAGGCGCTCAACTGCACTCTCAACGCCGTGGACGGCGCCTACGCGCTGGCCATCATATGCGCCGACTATCCCGACCGCATCTACGCCACCCGGAAGGACGCGCCGCTGCTGCTGGGCTACGGCGAG